>JBAXKR010000110.1:0-3378 GCA_037135235.1 bacterium
ATCTTTAAATGTCTTTGTTAGTGATTTAGCTTATAAGAATTATATGGATTTTATTAATGATCCAGAAGTATATGATCAGGATGATGTACTAAAAGTTCTCAATACGGGAACTGTAATGACTGATGAAATGTTTGAATCAGTTAAAAGACTTTTTGAAAGTAGTGATGATACTAACACTACACTAGGTATGGAAACTCTTGCTAATTGTGACTATGAAGCAAGTGCTGTTCCAATATTATTATTACTTAAACAGTACGGTAGTAGAATGTATGGTGTAACAGGTAGTCAACATGTAAATTTTAAATCTCTTCTTAAGTTCTTTAATATAACTAACTTGAGTGGTATTTCATTAGATACAGTTATTGATTGTCTTAGACATCAGGAACTTCTTACTCCAGATAATCTTAATAGGATTATGCCGTTAGCTAAATCCCAAATGTGTGAAGACGCACGTTTAAGAAATTTCTCAGTAACCCATGTAGACATTAATCCATCACTCTTGAGTGAGATACAAGATGTCCCAGTAACGTTATCAGGAATGGTAGAACTTATTGATGATGATGAAGAAGAACTTAATATGAACATTTAAAGTAATACTTGAAGTAAACTATGGAACAGTCAACAGAAGACTTAATTAAGGAATTTTATTCCAAACCTTATTACCTGAGTTATTCAGGATTGAATAAGTTATTGTACTCCCCGGGTCTATTTTTTAGGCACTATGTGCTTAATCAAAGAGAAGATAAACTAGAAAGCTATCTGGTAGAAGGTAAAGTAACACATTGCCTATTACTTGAAGATGGTAGTTTTGATGAGAAGTTTATTCTTATGCCTTCTAGCTTACCTAGTGGTAATACTAGAACTGTTATTGACAAAGTATATGCTCATATGCTTGAAGCAACTAAAGACGGTGCAATGGCGCCTACTAATTTAGATGCATACTCAACAACTATTGTAGATGTACTTAAAGAGATTAATCTCCATCAAAAATTAAAAACTGATCAACAAAGAGTTGAGAAGATTATTACTGATGAAACTAAATCCTATTGGGAATTTCTTAAAATCAAAGGTGATAAAGATCTTATTGATAGTGATGTACTTCAATCTTGTAGAGAAGCTGTGGATGCTGTAAAGGCTGATCCTACCGCGTGTACTTTACTTGGATTATTTATCAGTGAAATGGACAATGTAGAAATCAAGAATGAACAGTATTTTCAGACTGAAACTGATAAACATTTTGGTCTTAAAGGTTTCACAGATAGTGTGAAGATAGACCATACCGCAACTACTATTTATATAAATGACTTAAAGAAAACTAATAAAACCCTTGATGATTTTCAAGAAACAATTGAGTTCTATAATTACTGGAGCCAGGCTGCAATCTATGACAGATTGATACAGGCCAACTTCTATGATTTAATTGTTGAAGGTTATAAAGTAGTCTTTAATTTTGTAGTAGTAGATAAGTACTTACAAGTGTACTGTTTTGAAGTGAGCCCAGAAACTATGCAGAATTGGCAAATAAGACTGGAGGAAAAATTAAATGAGGCAAGTTGGCACTATGAGAGTAAAAATTATAAACTCCCATATAAATTTGCAGCAGGTAAAGTAATACTATAGTATGGCAAAGAAGTTAGAGTCAATGTATAAAACCTATTTCCAGAAGAGTCAAATATTATTGTTTCCTGCTCTGGAAATAAAACGTGGAGGAAGCGTAACTCCTATTCAGACCTTTGTGGCCTGGAAAGGTAATTATGAGATAGGTGAGGCAAAATTATGCACGTTGTATCACCTGAGAGATGACCAAGAGTTTAGAGTGTTTGAACAACAATGGCTTATGGGTAATAAAATATATCATGACTTTAAACAAGTAGATACAAATAAAGGTGTATATGTATTTGATTTTTCTACTCAACAGGAAGATTGGAACAATTTTGTTGATGGTAAATATTCACTTATGAGTGAATCACACAAAAAGAAAGTGTTAGCATGGTTAGGTTATAATAATGCTAATTATGCGCATGTTGAAAGCTTTTTATATCCTGAAAAGTATTTCAAGATTTATGCAGAGTTGGCTAATGTTGATGAGTATGATCTACGCAAGGTAGGACAACTCTGTAACAAACCTGATTTTGATAAAGAAACTCTTGAAATGTCCATTGTTAATTTGGATATGATAAAGAATTTGACGTAATTTGTACAAAAACCAACACCAATTATTATGTGTGAACAAAAACCATCAATGCTGTTAATTACAGCTGAGTGGAATGAGCGCAACTCATTCAAGATGATCCCAATGACAAAAGAATGTCCATTTTCAGAAGGGATTTTTGATATTAATACTAAGGTACTGGCTATGATGTCATACCAAAGTAAAGACAGTGTACATTTACTTCCAAGACTTGATGATGACGGGGAGTTAGTTACTGCAAAAAAACAAAGACAAAATGGTAAAAGGTACAAAGAACAAAGAGTCACATTAGACACCTTTGTTGAATACTATGTATCAATACCTGAAGAAATAATTGACATAATTAAAAGATTAGCTATCAATGCTGATACATTTGATTATACTCAATATTTGAATGCTGATGCTAAACTAGTAAGTGAAGTACCAGGATCAGAAGTAGAACCAACTAAGAAACCAAGATCAGGTAAGCCTGATTCAAAATAAAAATAAGCATTTAAAATAAGCACATAGTTAGGGAGATTAATATCTCCCTTTTTTATCTAATTAAAACACTATGGTAGATACACAAGTGGTTCAGAACCACTACGTAATGGATTTTGAAACTATGGTCAATTTATTTTGTGCCGTATTTATTCATTACAAAACAGATGAAAAGAAGGTGTTCATCATTCATGATTTAAAAGATGACACTGAGGAGTTCCTTGAGTTCCTTGATCATAATAAAAGATTTCATGAGTGGCATATATCCTTTAATGGATTACACTTTGACTCTCAAATTACTGAAGCAATTCTCAAGAAGAAGGACTTTATAAATATATCTACTAAAGAAAGATTGACTTTTATTTATGCAACATCTCAGGCAATTATTAAAAGAGTTGAACAGTGGCCGGAATATCCTGAATGGAAACTATCTATTAAACAGATAGATGTATTTAAGATTAATCATTGGGATAATGCTAATAAGAGATCTAGTTTAAAGTGGATTGAATGTATGATAGATTGGGATAATGTACAGGAAATGCCAATTCACCATACCACAGAAGTACATAGTTGGGAAGATATAAATATGATTGTTGATTACTGTATAAATGATGTATTGAGTACTAAAAAAGTATATAATCTCTCAAGACCTCTACTAGAAGTAAGAATGTCAGTTAAGAAAAAGTATAATTTACCCTGTATAAATT
>JBAXKR010000111.1:0-3373 GCA_037135235.1 bacterium
GGTTAGATAAAAAGTGTGTTACCAGAATACAATCATGAATCTAAATTAATTTAACTAGATTCATGACTGAAATCACATTTGCAATGATATTAATTAACAAGAAGACAAAAGAATACTTTGAAGCAAATAGAAAAGATAAGGGAGTGATATTAGACCAATTGGAAAAAGATACTGGTAGATTCAGAAAATCAATATTAATGACATTAAGATCAACTAGAAGAAAACTAAAGCCAAATAATGGAAGGCCTAGAATCTTCGGCTATCATAATTCCAATTATAGTAATTGATTTGATTGCCTTAGGTAGTATATTAATATCTTCTGGCATACTTCCTAAATAATTCTAACTAGATTTTCTATTTACCAAACTTCATTCCTTTAAGACTAGATAGAATTGTTGAATTAAAGACATAAGTTACTTTTTGTTTTTCTTCATATTCCTCTTTGGCATATTCAACTAGTTTAGTAACTAACTGCTCTAAGGTTATTCCACTTTTTGCCCATAAATGGCTATATATAGTACCTGGAAGTGGGTTAATCTCGCTAAAGAAGTATTCACCTGTTTTGTCATTAAGTAGAAAGTCAAATCGAGCCATACCAGTACATTCAAGATTAAGGTAAAGTTTCTTTGCGTCTTCTTTTATCTTCTTTGCAATATCTTTATCTATTTCAGCAGGTATAATTAACTTCTTTGTATTATTTCCAATTTGAGATCCTCCATTTTCAATGTACTTATCCTCGTAACTATACAAGTCTTTAGAAAATGCTGATTCTTGTATCTCTGAAGTAATTATTTCTTTGTTTCCGATAAGGCAAACAGTTAAATCTCTTGTATTTTCAACAGATTCTTCAATAAGTACGGATCTATCATAATGGAAGGCGACTTCAATTGCGTTATTTAATTCTTCTAGGTTATGTACTTTAGTTATTCCAATCGAAGATCCAAGCTTAGGAGGTTTAACAAAGAGTGGAAATGTAAGTTCCTTTTGGGATATGCTATCTGGTAGTTCATTCGTATTCTCAATTCGTTTTAAACTAGATAATGTAATAAATTTTGAAGTAGGCACAGATAGACTTTGAGCAAGTCTTTTAGTAAGTATTTTATCCATTGCTACTGAAGATGCTTGAACATTACAACCTACATATGGGATATTAAGTAATTCAAATAGACCTTGTATTGTTCCATCTTCTCCAAAACTTCCATGAAAACATGGAAATGCTAGATCAATTGTTATTTCTTTTCCATTTATTCCCTTTCTTTTGAATACAATCTTTCCAAATGAATTCTCAAGATCTAAATATATCTTCTTGAAGTTACTATTTACTTCTTTATTTGTCTTAGTGAGTGCAACAAGATTAAGATCTTTAATATCTTCAGATACAAACCACTCTCCTTTTTCTGAGATGTATATAGGAGTAACTGAGTAGTTAAGCTTTGCAAGGGTGTTCATTACAAGACTTGCTGTAATTATTGAGACATCATGTTCAGGTGATCTACTTCCAAAGAATATGCCTATGTTCATGGTGAGATTATAATAATTAATAATAGTTAGGTGTCCAATCGTTTTGAAAAAGTATTATATCTTTTGACTTAAGTATGTTCTTTAGAGCATCGTATGATTCTTCTTTGTTATTAAACACATATATATTTGAATCTTTAAAGTTACTTTCCTTAAGACCTTTTAGGATAAAGTTAGTATTTGAATTCTTAATAATAATTACCACATCTACGCCAGTTCCATAAAGCTTTCCAATCTTTTCGTGAACTTTTTCTCTTTCATTTCCACTTTCTACAAGTCCAGGGGTAATTACTACCCTTCTTCTTTCCTTAAACTTATTTATTAGATTAACTCCTTCAACAAATCCTTCATAATTTCCATTGTAGCTGTCATCTATTACTAGTGTGTCGTTTGCTCCATGAATTGGTTCTAACCTATGTTTAATTATTTTCATATCTCTAATTACTTTAACAGCGTTACTTTTTTCTATATCCAATTCCTTTGCAATCTTTAATAGTAAGTCAGTATTTCCAAGCATATATTCACCAAGTACACATGTTTGAAATTTGTTACCAGATAATTCATAGGATTGGCTAAGAAGTAATTCGTTAAAATGGTAATTAACAACATCTTGTTTAGAATATGAATAACTAGACTTAATATTTTCAATAAATCTTGAATCTCTATTTACGAATACCTTAATTCCCTTAACTTCAGTAATTTCATTCATAGTCTTAATAGTATTTTCAATACTACCCATTCTTTCTAGATGTGCCTCATTTATTCCTGTTATTATTCCATAATTTGGTTTAACAAACTTACATAGATTAGATATATCTCCCACTTTATATTCTCCAAGTTCTACTATTAGCCAATTGGTGCCTTTCGTTAAGTTACTTAAAATAACTTTAGCTATTCCAAGAGGTGTATTAATGTTCCCAGGTGTGAAAAGTACTTTATACTTACTACTTATTAAAGCAGTTAACATTTCTTTTGTTGTCGTTTTTCCATAACTTCCGACTATTGCTAATACTTTCAAATCCTTAAATGTATTTAGTTTAATACGTGCTATTTGAACAATTAGCGTCTTTAATATGTATTCAATTGGAAGAAGTATAGAGTTAGCAATTACGACAGATTTCTTTTCAAGAAAAAAGAGTATGAGGGCCAATAAATATACTAAACTTGATCTAAGAGTCCATTTAAATTTATCTCCAACTAGAAAGGCATTTTCTATATGGTTAATCGAGAAAATGTAACGGGAGTTATCATATTCTTCGAGTTGAAGGATAGACAGATAGTATTTAATTTTGTTAAACAATGAATTCTTTGACTGCATCTGTAAATTCAATTGGTTTATCTAAAAAGCTAAAGTGAGTAGCATCTTCTATAACAACTAATTTACTTTCCTTTATAAGGTTATTCATCAATTGACCATCACTAAGAGGAGTATCCTTGTCTTTCTCTCCCCATACTATTAATGTTGGAAATTGTATCAAACTTAGAAATGGGGTTAAATCCTCAGACACTACTGCCTTAAGTGTTTCTCTCATCCCTTTACTGTCTTTGTAATCTCTAGATCCAAATAATTTAATTCCTAAGTTTTTTATTACTGGAATTTTCTTTAATTCTCCAAAATATTTAAATAAGTCATTTTTTTCTTTCTCAATTCCTGCTGAATCTACTAAGACTATCTTTTTTAAAGAGGGTGGATTCTTTGAGGCTAATTTAATACATATTCTTCCTCCAAGTGAATGTCCAATCAGGATTACATTATCTAGATTAAGTTTGTTAATAAATGACTCTATTGAAGAAACATAGTCTATGATGGACCCTAATGTCAAGACATAATTTTGATAATTTTAAGATAGTTTTT
>JBAXKR010000112.1:0-3350 GCA_037135235.1 bacterium
GATGCACTTATGATAAATATTAAGTAAGATCTTTTTTTAGTTTTTAAAAATATTAATAAAGAAGTTATTACTATCACACCCAGTATTCCAAGTGATGAGTACAGATCACTTATTACTGGTTTTGAACCAGTTAAGTATCTTGTATTAAGTATATATGGAATTACGAAAAATCCAGTAAGTAAAAGGGAAAATATTGGTATTAGCAAGGCTTTGTAATCCTTTTGTCTTATTACTTTTGCAACTATAACTACAAAAGCAATTATTGCTCCAACTAAGCCTGCAACAAGATGCGAAAGAATCAGTAGTGATAAAAGAAGTGACAATTTAATAATATTATTTTTATTTGATTTTACTAACCAATACTCATAAATATATCCTAAAAACAAGTAAAGAATTGGGATCGTTAAGAAGTTATTAATCAAGCCACTTGAGAGTGTTGCTTTTATATCTCCTCCAAAGGTAGAAGGAAGAATTACGAACATAAGGAAAACGATAACACTAAGACTCATTATTATTGTATTTGATACTTTTTCTTTATTAAGTTTCTTAAAGAAAAACAATATGCACCAAGGAAGTAAAAGAATTACTAAAACAATTAGCAATTTATACACAATCATAACTTCTAAATTAGTAATGCTTGAAATTCCTGAAACAAAATATTGAATAAGAGGTGGGTAGTAACTTCCAATTGGGTATCCTAGATTTTGAAAAGGATTCCAACCACTAATATCTGGAAATATATTATCCCTCATAAAAGTTGTTGCAAACACATGACCTGGAAAATCTGAAGTTATTAAAGTATTTGCTTTAATAAATGGATAACAAATTAGGATAATACTAACTATATTTATGACAATAATAGGAAAATATTTCTTAAGAAAGTTTTTCATAATTAATACTATCACTAATCGCTACTTGATTTGTTTAACTATTTTGA
Source organism: bacterium (assembly GCA_037135235.1). Taxonomy (GTDB): domain Bacteria; phylum Patescibacteriota; class Dojkabacteria; family JBAXKR01; genus JBAXKR01. The sequence continues at coordinate 938 of JBAXKR010000112.1, forward strand.
TTGAATTATTTTAATATCTTCAAAACTTTCAGGTCTATTATTATATAGCTTCTTTTGTTTAGGACTTAGCTTATCCCACTCTGCTTGAGCTATTTTTAATTTTGCATCTCTTTCAACATCTTCTTCTAATTCTTCTAGTTCATCATTTAATTCTTCCCATGTATTCCAAACTTTCATTTTTTCAGCTTCAAATATAGCTTTTTTAAGATCTTCAATTCTTTCAAGTTTTGATTTATTATTCATATAGAATAGTGACAAATATGTTAATACTCGGTATATTAAATAAATATTACTAAAAACTCAAGTCTTTATAGCACTAATGAATTACTAAGAACTAGAGTTTTACTTGTTAGACAAGTAAATTGATAACTAATTACGACAATGTGCCATCTAAAAAAATAAGGGTTGTAGCTATTTGGTTATGGCTTAATGGTTTATATTACCTTTTCAATGCGGTTGTGATTACATCAGTCATTTTAATATTAGTTTCACTAGAAACTGCTGTTGGGGGTTCGAAGTTTGTAATGTTACAAGATAACTATCCTCTAATTCTTATACCACTAGGATATGCTTTTCTTAGTTATTTTTACCAGCATAATGCATTTAAAATATTGTCCTTAACAAGAAGAAGTTTCTACATGGCTTGTTTTTTAATAATGGGACATTTCATATTTCTTGTTTCTACAATACTAGCATTGAATTACTTGCTCTCCTCTTTCTCAAGTAAAGGTACGATTCCTGATTTTGTTACTATCTTAATTAGCCTAAATCCTTTAATTTTAGTTCCAATTATTTGTATTATATTACTAGCGATTTCAAATAAAGAATTTGAGAATCAAGAAAAGAAACTATCAAATAAAGCGATAATATTAATCTTTCTTTTCTCAATACTTCCTATATTTATTTCAGTATTCTTAATTATTTGGGGAACAACAGAAGTATTAGATACAGACTACAATTATGCAAAAGTACAAAATCAAACTGACTTTGTTATATACAAACCTGATAAGCTTCAAACTGGAATGCATTATGGATATAAATTTAACTACAAAGCAGAAGATGATTCAGTAGTGTTTGCTATTGCACCTAATATCATGGATGGAAGAATGATTGTAGTCTCTCAATACTCTACTATAAAAACAGGAAGTGCAAGTATTGTCAGTAACATAAAAAACACTTGCAAAGAAGAAAGTAGAGTTTGTAATTTTCCAGAAGTTAATGTATCTAAATCTAAAACTGGCAAAGCTTACTATTTCGAAGGGATGGATCCAAAAGAATATGAAATCATATATGATACAATTGACGGCACTACTGTTAGTGCTTCTTTTGTTAGTTATTCAACTTCCGAATCCTATACATTCTTGGATCAATTAAAGTAATAACTAACTAAATCCTTTTGATTATTGTTTTTTTAATAGAGTAGTTAAACTCAGAAAGTTTTAATATAAAATCAACTTTATATTGCTTACTATCTGGTAGACTAATTATTTTTAATGTTCGTAAAATCTTACTTTGATCATGATCAATTGCATCTCTAAATCTTGTGTTATTATATCTTTCCAAAATTGCAAAAAGATTATTAACAACAGTTTTTCTTTGAGTATTTTTCTCATTAATATTTTGATACTCACCTTTGTTATTTACGACATCAAGAATCTCAAATAGTATTTGGAAGTTTCTAAATTTAAACCCATTTGCCTTAGCGATATCTGCCGAAATGAGAAGATTATCACCATCATACACTTCATAATTAGCGATTGATTCTATTGATTCATGATCTTGAAGATTTTCTCGAAAACTCATTAACTTTGAAAGCAACATGGACAAAGAATGAATAGTTACAGTTTCATATACAAATCTGGTAGTCTTTAATTCACTTACACTAAAAGCTACGTTATTTCTATCTATGAAGAAGAGATTACTATTCTTGAGTCCTGCATTCAGAAAACTTAACAAAACAAAGTTGTGTATAGCAATTGAATCTTTTAATGATTGTTTTAATATTAATTCATAAGGTATGTAATTTTGTTTAATTTTATCTACAAGTCCAACTACTTTAAAAAGGTTATCATTATCTTGGGCTTTAATTTCTGTTGGAATATTATTAAGCAACTGAGACCTATCTGGTTTTGATATATATTTTATTAAAGAAGCTACTGTATTTATGTAAACAATTGTACTTGATAGGCCAGAGGAAATATATTGATCTTGTGACTCATTATTTAAAGTAGCAACACTTATTTCAAAGTTTCCCATAACTAGTTTCTATAAATATTATTTCGCTATGTTTTAGAAAATGTAAAACTATCTTTTTTATTATCCTTTTCGTAAATTACTTCAAACTTACAATCATGAGAAACTATGATGGACCCTAATGTCAAGACATAATTTTGATAATTTTAAGATAGTTTTT
>JBAXKR010000113.1:0-3273 GCA_037135235.1 bacterium
TCACAATCGTAGAGCTTCTCGTTGTGATGGCAGTTATCGGTGTACTTCTCTCTCTTGCTGTCTTTGGTATTCAAGCATTACAAAAGAACCAAAGAGAAACACAAAGATTAAATGACCTTAGAAACATTCAAGGTTCATTAGAATCATTCTATTCTAAGAATAAAAGATATCCTACAATGGCAGAATTAACTGTTTTAAATGACAATTTAAATGACAAAGATTTTCAAATTAAAATAGCCACAGAAGCTAATGCATTTGCAACTATCCCTGTTCAATCATTAACACCTACTAAATATGCAGCTGCAGTAACATATGATGGTGCAGATTGTGTTGCAAATCTAGCAACAGCAGATACTTGGCATTTGTTCTATCAAACAGCTGATTCTAGTCCTCAAGAATATGCGCTATATGCATGTACTGAAAATGGTAAAAGTACAAACCTAGGTAGCAAAATAACAGCCGGCGTAGTAGTTCCTTAATTAATTGTTGTTTAATTTTCAGAATCTTAATACCCCTAAAGAAATTTAGGGGTATTTTTTTTGTATAGATTTATGAATTTCGTTTTTCTTTTTACATCCTACCGAAAAAGTGTACACTGATTGAAGTCTCATAATATTTATTTTTTATATATTCTGTATGGCAAGCAAAAAAGCTTTCACAATCGTAGAGCTTCTCGTTGTGATGGCAGTTATCGGTGTACTTCTCTCTCTCGCAGTGTTTGGTATTCAAGCATTACAAAAGAGTCAAAGAGAAACTCAAAGATTAAATGATTTAAGAAATATTCAAGGTACATTAGAATCATTCTATTCAAAGAATAGAAGATATCCTACAGTGGCAGAATTAACAATAGGAGCTAAAGATTTTGTTATTACAAATGCGCTTGTTGCTTTTGCAACAATTCCTATACAATCACTAACTCCTCAGAAAACAAGCGTTGCATATACAGGTCCTACAGCTGAATATACACCATGTACAGTAGCAGCAACTGCAGATCTTTGGTATTTGAATTATACAGTTACAGCTGATACTGCTGCTCAAGAGTACGGTCTATTTGGTTGTACAGAAAATGGTAAAACAACAAACTTAGGAAGTAAGAATAATTAATTCTAAGTAATTAAGTTACTAAATACCCCCATTCTTTGGGGGTATTTTTCTTCATATTATGATTTATTCATAGTATATTATATATATTTAATTCACTTTCGTTTCATATTATGGAAAACAAAAAATCATTTACAATTGTAGAACTTCTCGTTGTGATGGCAGTTATCGGGGTACTTCTATCTTTAGCTGTATTTGGTATTCAAGCTTTACAAAAGAGTCAAAGAGAAACTCAAAGATTACAAGATTTAAAAAATATTCAAGGTGAATTGCAGTCATATTATTCTAAGTATAAAAGATATCCAATATATGATGTAGGTTTACAAGTTGATACCTCTACAAATGAATTTGTATTGTTAAAACCATCGACTTCTGATTATGGAGTTGATGCAAATGTATTTTCTAGAATTCCTATCCAATCATTAACAGCAGTAAAATATTATGCAGGATATGATGCAGCAAATTGTACTACAGAAGATACTGCAAATAATGAAACACATGATTTAACTGCAAGTGCAGATACTTGGTATGTGTTATATAGTGCAGCAGACTTTGCACAAGAATACGGCCTATTTGGTTGTACTGAAAATGGCAGAACTATTAATTATGGTGGGAGACCAAATTAATTTATCTATTAAAGATCTTCATATTATGTTTAACAAAAAATCATTTACAATTGTAGAACTTCTAGTGGTAATGGCAGTAATTGGAGTACTTGTATCCTTATCTGTTTTTGGTATTCAAGCTTTACAAAAATCATCTAGAGAAACATCTAGACTTACTGATATGAAGAATATTCAAGGAGAACTGGAGAGCTATTATCAAAAATATGGAAGATATCCAGATGTTGGTAAGATAAGTGTAAATGGATCAAACTTTGAAATAAAAGATACTACTAATAGTGTATTTGCAACAATTCCTATATTAACTCTGACACCTGGTTTTCTTGATGCTGCTTATGCAGCTAATGTTACTTATACAAGTGCAAAAACTGACAAATGTACTGAATTACCCTCAAGTGATGAATGGACTATCTACTATTTAGCGACATCTAGTGTTGCACAAAAGTATGCATTGTTTGCATGTACTGAAGGTGGTATAACTTCAAATTTGGGTACTAAAAATGATTAGTAGATTAAGAAGGCTATTGAAATTGTATGTATAACTGATATATTTGTAATATGAAAAATAATAAAGGATTCACTATTGTAGAGCTTTTAGTAGTTTTAGCAATTATTGGAGTGTTAGTAGGTCTTAGTATTGTTGGTATTCAACAAGTTCAAAAAACTACTAGAGTGACAAAAGCAAATAATGGTGCGCTTCTTTTAAAAGCTCAATTAACTTCCTACTATAACGAATTTAGGCATTACCCTATATTTGGTACAAGTATTAAGATTGATACTACATCAGATCCAATGGGTGAAATTGTATATCTTTGTAATGATCCAGTTACTGATTGTAGTAGTTCTACTAGTGCAGATGTATTTTCAGTATCAAAAATTGATTTGTTAGGCTTATCTAGTATTACTAGCTATAATAGTACTGCTGGAGCTCAAATTGCTTGTACATCCGCAAAGTTAAATTGTGAATCAGATTCAGTTTCAGGAGCTGTTAGTGCCGAATCTTGGAAGTTATACTATGTTCCTGATGATACTAGCTCAACTAGACCTCAAAAGTTCTTTTTAGCTACATGTACTGAAGCAGGTTGGAATGATTTTTCAGAAAATCCACTACCAGATAGTTCTGCACTTTGTGTAAATAATAATCATGGTGGACCAGTTAGACCTTAGTATGCTTAATTTATCCTAAAATATGTCTACTAATATTGAAATAATAATAAGTGTTGTACTTGGAATATTTGTATTCTCATTTGGACTTATTTGGGGAAGCTTTATGAATGCTTTCTTGTATAGAACTAAGAATAATATTAGTTTGATAAAGGAGAGATCATTTTGTCCTAAATGTAAAAAAATGATTCATTGGTATGATAATATTCCCCTACTTTCATATCTACTGCTCAAAGCAAAATGTAGAAATTGTAAATCTAAAATATCAATTCAATATCCAATAGTTGAGATTCTATTTGGATTGATTTCTATTGTAATTGGATATATTACTCTACCCCATCCATTATCAAATATATATAGTATTAAGAATCCTGAGGTTCAAATC
>JBAXKR010000114.1:0-3258 GCA_037135235.1 bacterium
CTTCTACTTTTAGAGTTACTGCTTTATGAACTCTTAAGAAGTATCCTTCAGTTGGTACTAAGTTAAAATCAGATCCAAATTTATTACCAGCTCTTTGACTAAACATTACCCACTTACCATTTCGATATGTTGCTAAATGTGTCGCATATCCTCCTTGTTTTGCTATCTCTACTAACAAATCATTTGCAGTCTTAACAGAAGTGCTTACTAAGTTCATATTAATTAGATTCCAGCCGTCTTTTAAATTAATAATTTTTATGTCTGAGGTCTTTTCAAGCTTTACATCTAGAGGTTCAGTTATATACTTCTCACTACCATCCATTATTCCATTTGAGTTTGTATCTACAAAGAATTTTATCTTAGAATCTAGAGGATCTAATACCCTGACATCTTTATTAAGAATAGTATATCCAGCAACACTATTAATCTGATAAATACCTGTACCTTCAACTTTTACACTTGTTGAATTACTATTATCAACAACTCCCATAACTGACTGAGCATTTACACTTGAAATAAATTTGATATTTGGTAATAAACCAAATTTATCGGTTTCACAACTCTTCAAGCAATCACTTTCCTTCATTGGTAACAGTCCCTTATCATTTTTAGGATCATACAATCTACAAGCTTGACTTGCCTTATCGCATACATACTTGTTTTCAGTCACAGCTACCGAGGCTACAGATTTCTCTATTTCATTTTTTTCTTCTGCAGTTGCACAATAAAGCGATTGATCATTTGTTTTCTGAAGAATCCATGGCTTAGTTGTAGGACAACACCATTCAGTTATTTGATCGCCAACTTTTTTTTCAGTAGCTCCTGATATTTTAGTACTCTGACATTGTTGAGTACTTGGAACATTAGGATCAATTTTATTTATACATTTTTTTCCATCCCAAATACACTTTCCTTGTGCTTCAGTGCTACGACACATAGGGGCATCCTCTGCTTGATTACAAAGAATCTCTGTTATACCAGACTCAGTTGTCTGATTTGTTATACAAGATCCATTTCCTGAAACTCCTTTAATAGTATATTTTTTAATAGCAATTGAAGATCCTGGATCCTTTGTAGAAATAGTTTGTCCAACAACCATTTTCACACCATTATATGTACAACTTGGTTCTGCACCACAAGGTATAAAATCTGTAAGCGTACAACTACCATCAGTTGATAGCTTTACAGTCCCACCACACATATTATTTATAGTCGGATTTGAAAATGACTGGATCTTTTCCTTATCTTTTTTCCCACTCAAATCTACTCCAAAGTACGAGGTACCTTTTCTGCATTCTGTGGCATTAAGTTTAGGATCTACACATACTTTGCCATCAGCGCTTAATACAGTTGAGTTAGGACAACAAGAAAATACATTTGAATATGAAACAGAGTATAATACACACTTAATTGCACCACTTACATTGACTGGCGATATTATACAGTTAGGTGCACTAGTAGGACATTCTGGCAAAGAAGAAAGAAAAGATTTTGCAACACATTTTTGATTGTCAATAAATTCTCCTGAAGCACAACAATTGGATGTATAGCCACCAGCATTGTTACATCTTGAACTTGGAGAGCCAAGAGAATACACACTGCTAAGACACTTCAAATTAGGATCGCAATCAACCTTAACATCAGATAATTTGTTTTCACTACATAATTTTTCGTCTTTACTGCATCCATTCGCACATAAATATTTTCCACCAGACTTCCCTTCTGAACATATAGTTAGGTAACCATTTATACATCTTGTAGCATCCTTTTCCCCAACACATACATTTCCCTCATCAATATCAGTTATTAAAGGAACGTTAGCTAATTGTGTTTTTGCTTCTTCACTTACTGCAACCTGAGTAAGTTTTGTTGCTTCTTGCTGAGTTGTTTGTTTTTTATTTTCAGCAGAAAGCCCACCAGTTTGACTTGTAGTTAACTGATTACATCCTTCCCCGACAGCATCTCCTGCGTTCATTGTTACTTTTCCACCTATACATACTTCATTGCTATATACTAACTTACCCGCATACTCAATACCTCCCTTTGTAAACTTTGCTGACGTATCACATGATTTTGAAACATTCTTTCTTAATACTCTATCTACTCCACAACTCGCACTATTTAATTGGCCTGACTCTGCTTTTTTCGTATCTGTTGTTGTTTCCGTAGACTTTCCTACTTCTGATTTTGCATCAGCTGTACAATCATGAAGCTCATCTTGTCCTACTACTGTTTCTATGCAAAATGCACCTGTTTGGGGATCCTTAAATACTTTTCTTACTTTACTTACACAACAAATTCCATTCTTAGTTTCTGCACAATATCTTTCTGAACCTGTTTCTGTTCCAGGAGTACACGCGCTAACTGCTTGTACTATGCTGTTATTTAATGCATTTATTGGTAAAACTGTATTTGGTCCTTCTGATTTAGATTTACTATCTGGTGCTATGTAATCTGGAAGTTTAATAGGTTGATCTTCGCCTACTTGAGATTCTATTGTTCTTGTAGAACTTGAATCTAGTGTTGATATCTTTATCGTTTCTCCTGTTTTGTATGAATATGATTTTGTTAATGTTGAATCTCTTAAGTTTGTCTTATCAAATGTAAATGCAAAATCTGAATTTAAATATGTTGAATTAATAGTACTATCTCCTATGCTAAAATATATCAACATATCAGAAGTCGTCTGATCTGGAAATTGTCCATATGATGGATCTGGTGATGTTAGAGTATCTAATGTATTTAATGTTTCTAGTACTGGATATGTTGTCTCTACATTCTTTAGTCCTGTTGATATCTTGTAATAGTATTTTGAACTTGGATTTAATCCTGTTACTGTTATGTGATGAGTATATCTATCTCCACTTGTCCTATCATCAAAATATGTTGGTTTTGATAATTGATTTAATATATTAAAGTTATTTGTTTCACTTACTATTACTTTTGGATTACTTAACTCATTTGTTAAGAATGTTACTGTTACACTACTATCTGTTACATTTGTTATCTTTACATCTCTTACTGATATATCCTTCTCTGATATATATGATATTCCAAATAATACTAAGATTAATAATATAGGGATTAAACTTAATATTATCGTAAGCTTTATTCCTCTGTATGCTTTGAAATGATTTAATATTGTCACTTTATTTTGGGAATTCAACATTATATATATATATATTAAATTAGATAATTAAATACTGGAACACTCGGGTACATAATGAACAGTTAGAAAAAATAAAGAACCATGTGAGA
>JBAXKR010000115.1:0-3247 GCA_037135235.1 bacterium
CCACTTACTAAACTATTATCATTTACAAAATTTACTCATTCTTTTCAAAAGATAGAAAGAAGAATATTTGCTACAGGATTAAATCGTAATGAGAATGATTTAGAACATTCAGGACAATTAGCTCTAGTTGCATGGTATTTCATTGATTCTTCAAAGTTAAAACTAAATACTGAAAAGGTAATTAAATATGCTTTAGCACATGATCTTGTGGAAACATATGCAGGAGATACGTATTTCTATTCAAAAGATAAGAAAATACAAGAAAGTAAGGTTCAAAGAGAGAAAAATGCACTTGTGAGAATTAAAAAAGAATTTCCTGATTTTAAAGAAATTGAAAAGATAATAACTAAATATGAAGAGAAGTCTGATCCTGAATCTAGGTTTGTATATGCATTAGATAAGATAATTCCAGTACTTAATATATATCTTGATGAAGGAAGAAGTTGGAAAAGAGATAATGTTAGTCTTTAGATGTTAAGAACAAAAGATACAATAATACAAATATCTCCTGAACTTGTTCCAGCATGGAATGAATTCACTAAATTATTAGATAAAGAAAGATCAAATCTATTTAATTTGTAATTTTTATTGAAATTATACTTGCATTCCTAATTAAATATTGTCTGTATCCTTATTGATCAGTGCTTTTGATATGATTGGTTAATCTTGTTTGTCTATATTATTCTTTTGGTTTATATTTTCAAATTCGTGCAATTTTGAAGTCGGATTGCAAAATTACACGAAAAGTAAATAAGTTCAGAAACTTATGAACATCTTAAAGAAGTGAAAAATAGTATAGAAGAATTCATAAATCAGAAGTTAAAACTTACACTTCACCCTAGAAAATCATTTATTCATAAGGCATCAGATGGAGTTTGTTTTGTAGGTTACAGAGTATTTCATGATCACACACTGATAAGAGGAAAGACTCTTTTAAGAATGCAAAAGAAGTACAGTAAGAAAGTTAAGAAATATAGAGAAGGTAAATTATCAATTGAAAAACTTAAGCAAACTGAATCTTCGATTAAAGGACATCTAATACATGCAAATGCATATGCACTAAAGAAGAAACTTTTTGAAAAGTAGCAATGGAAGTTCCTAAGGCACTTTATTATCTCTAATCTCTTCCTAACCTCCATCTAATATTCTCTTTGCTACTATAGCTTAAATAATTTTCAAACCTGCTAAATGAAAACAACTGCAGATGAATTTACAAAGCTAATAAGTACCAAAAGAGAACATGAACAACTAGAGTTTAAAGAAGCTAAAGATCAATTCAGCTTCGATAATGGAACTCATTCACTACTTGGATACATAGTTGCTATCTCTAATGCTAAAGGAGGTAAATTAATATTAGGTGTAACTGATAAATATCCAAGAAAAGTTATTGGATCCAATGCATTTATTAACTTAGCTGACATTGAGAATAAGGTATTTGAGAGATTAAAGATTAAAGTTACTGCAGATGAAATATATTTGGATAACAAGAGATTAGTAATCTTCCATATCCCTTCTCGTCAAATTGGAGAACCTCTTATGTTTGAAGGGAAGCATTTAATAAGGCATAACGATCAGATAGTAGCCTTGAGTAATTATGAACTTAAAAAGATATTTAATGAATCAATAACTGATTATTCTTCCCTAATTCATCCTAATGCTTCTTTTGATGATCTTGATCCTAAGGCAATAAATGTTCTTAGAAAACTTCTAATCAAAGCCAAAAGAATAGAAAGACCAATAGGAAATCTTACAGATGAACAAGTACTTTCAGATTTAGGATTAATTACAGCTGAAGGTATTACTAATGCAGCAATTGTTCTTCTTGCATGTGAAAGAAGTATATCCAATCTCTTACCCTTTGCAGAGATAAGATATGGGTTTAGGTTGGATGAATCAGAGATGCAAAATCAAGATACTGTAATATTTAAACAAGGATATCTTCTTTTTCATGATGCAATATGGGAAAAAGTTGACTCAAGAAACCTAACATTAAATATATACATAGGAATGGTGATTAACGAAAGGAAAGCATTTGTTGAAGAAGCGATTCGAGAGGCAATTAATAATGCGGTTATTCATCGGGACTATATGGATAACAGAAGCATAATCATAATCCAGACAAATAGGGATATTACTTTTAAAAGTCCTGGTGGTCTTCTTGAAGGTATTACAATTGAGAATATGATTGATAAAACAAAAGCGAGAAATCAACTCATTGCTACTGTTCTTCATAAGTGTGGATTAGTTGAGACATTTGGAAATGGAGTCAACCTAATGTATAGAAAACAAATTGAACTCGGGAAAGAAGCTCCAGATTACTCAAAAACAGATTCAGATGAGGTGGTATTAGTGCTAAACGGACAAATTGAAAATATGAGATTTACTAAATATATATTAGCTGTAAGTGAAGATTACAATATTATCCTAGACGATGAGGAGCTTCGTATTCTTGTTCTATTACAAGATGAACCTAAAAAATTACTACTGAGAGATTTCAAAAGACTTCTTAATATTGGTATTGTTGAAAAGACAAATGATAGAAAAATTATGTTATCTAAACAGTATTATGAATATTCTGGATTACTTGGAGAATATACAGCCGACAAAGGACTGGACAAAGATACTAATCTAGAATTAATTATCAAACATCTTGAGAATAACAAGAAAGGATACATGAATGAATTTAAACAGATACTAAAAGATAAATCAAAATCAACAATAAATAAATATCTATCGGAATTAAGGGCAAAAGGTATAATTAAGTTAGTTGGCAATCCTAAAAAATCGGTTGGGCAGGATTCTCCTTTTTGGATACTTTGTGACGATTCAGGGGATAATTAAATATTCTGCCAAGGTTACGCTGGTCTTACACTGGTCTTACACTGGTCTTACACTGGTCAAAGTGTGTAAAGCCTTGATAAATATGTAATCTTGTTACTCATGTTTTGCCAAGCATTGCCAAAGAATGCTGTTTTTGAACACATATTCAGTTAATTTTTAGAAGAAAGATTGCGACCAACTGTAAGGGTACATCTATTAAAACTTACAGTTATCAATCGACTGTAAGGTTTCGTAAAAATTGATTTAATGATACAGGTAATTCTTCATAGACTAGTCCAACCTTCATGTCCTTTTAAATTTAAATTGTAAAATACCACAAACAGCATATCCAGAGTATATATATGGCATTGTACTTTCCCCCAAAATTCATTAGTATATTAAGTGTAATAAAACATACTAAATGAAT
>JBAXKR010000116.1:0-3236 GCA_037135235.1 bacterium
TACTATTACTCTATATAATAGTAATACATAAGATAAGACTAAGATAAGTGTATTTATAGTCTAAAGAGTATAGACTAGTGTATTTAGCTATATAATTTATTATATGTATAGCTGTATCAGTGATTTAGCTAGCTTACTTAAAGCATAACATAAGGTGAGAGTTTTTCTGTCTACCTCTTTCTCACCCTTTAACACACATAAAATTTAAATTATCTCAAAAGATAACTGACTGATTATCAATATCAAAGTCTACTATCTACACACGGTGGAGACCGCTGTGTATAATAATCATATTGATTATATCTCCCGTGATAGTACTGTCAATTTGATTATAATGATATCAATATGCTGTTAATATATCTTAATGCATCTGACTGAGTATATATGTACTGTAATAACACAATAAAAAACAGTATACTCACACCAATTAAGGCATAAGTATACTGTATAAGGGGACTAGAACTCTACATCTAGGCTTTTAGCCTGTGGTGCAAAGGTCATACTAGATACTTTCTCTGCACCTTGACCTGCTTTATGTAGCATCCAACTAGCCTCTCCGTCTTCCGGAGTAAACCAAGATACTACTAAGTCATCAGATAGTTTACTGATGTCATTTGCAATACGGAAAGTGATTCCCGTATCTGTTGTACCAAATAGTTTACCTGTCTTTGGGTTCTTCAATATCTCTATTGAAGATAGACCGTTAACATTAGCAAACTTGTTGATAGACTGTGTTTTTGAAAATGTGCTCATAATAATTAATTTTTAGTGTTAAACAATTTATATCAATTTCAGTTCTAAAATGGTAAAAGCTGCGTAGCAAAAAAATAATAAACCTCTACCAATCAAGGTAGAGGAATATAATTAGAACTCGTGCAATGTAGCAGGAGCTTTTGCAAAGGACATAGAAGATACAACCTCTGCACCCGCACCTTTCTTGTGCAACATAAAACTTGCATCACCATCTTCAGGTGAGAACCAAGATACCTGCAAATCTGCAGTTAAGACTTGGATGTCTTTTGCAACACGGTACGTGTTACCTAAATCATCTACCAAGAAATTAGAACCTGTTTTAGGGTTCTTAAGGATATTCAACTCTGAAATACCTTGTTTCTCTGCGAATGCAGAGATGCTTACTGTTTTTGAAAAACTGCTCATAACTTAAATTTAAATAGTTAATAAATATATCAATGTCAGTTATAAAATGGTAAAGGCTGACGCAGTCAAAAAAAAAAAATACACAAAGCCTAAGCCTTATGTATTTATGTATACCCTCTGCACTCAGATAACTGTCAACCCTTGGGAAGTTGAAGTGGTGCATTTTATACTCAGGACTTTTACCTGCAAATCTCTACATAGTCAATAGAGATGGCTTTCTTAATATAATAACATTTGCAACGGTTATTATATCAATTCAATATTAGTTATAAAATGGTAAAAAAAGAATGGGTATAATACCCACTCTCTTATTTAAACATTGCTTCCGGATGCATTATATTATGTGCATCTTCTAACCTTTTAGCAAGGCTACCTAAGCAGATATCTTCATCACTATACACAAGAAGCCTAAGAACATCTTTGTCTAGTTTAGTACCACGCCACCATTCCATATTAATATGGTCTATGATATGTTCTCCTAGATAAAATGTTATAGTCCAAGAAACACCATTGTCTCTTTCTATTACCTTTAAGTCAGGATCTTCAGTGGTAGTTAATGTAGGTCCATACCAACCTGTGTGAATAAAATCTTTCATAATAAATAGTTTTAAGTTTATTATCAGTTAAAAAATGGTTTAATAAAAAGGGGGATACTAGCCCCCTATCTTAAAATTCTTGATCTTCATATGCATCTAACATATTTGATAATGCAGTTCTCATATGCTTATCATTATCCATTTTGTTCTTAGTATATATAGCATCAGGAATTACTACATCATCTATAAAAAAGTGTAATGCTTTCTTAAGTTCTTCAAGTGTAATTTCATTTGCATAATACTTCTGAATGTTTTGTTTTAAATAGTCCATAATCTTTAAGTTTAAATTATTACTAGTTATAAAATGGTCCCCAAAGGGGAAATAGTGTGCATCATTTGACACACACTATTTTAAAACTACCTTGAGTATATCCATTACTCAAGAGTTGCTTCTTCTTCCAAAGGGCTAATGCCTTAGAAGGAAACACAAAACTCTCTAAGAGTCTTGTGTTGTAGTATTCTAGCCTATACATCTTGTGTAACTAGGATGTTAAACCTTCTATCAATGTCAACAGGTATATCCATAGCCTGTTGAATATTAATATTTTTATCAGTATAGATACATATATCATCTTTTGTATCAGAGATTAATCTGATGGCATACTTATATGATGATATTACACTATATAAGGTTCTTTTACCAGTATGGATGAAGTCTGGTGTAGTGCACAATTGGATAGTATGTGCATCATTTAATGCTATTAGTTCTTTAATTGTTTTCATAATATATAATTTTAATGACAGTTAAAAAATGGTTTAAGACTAAAAGAGAATAACAAGTTAAACATAAAGCTCTCCTTTTTGGAACTTTTTGCATCATTTCTCTACTTGACTTGCAAGCTTGTCAGTGCACCCAGGTGTACAAGCTTCTTGTAGAGAACAAACATTTAACTGTGTTATTCAATATGAGTTAAAAAATGGTTGACTAAAAAGGGGTATAATACCCCTTATTTATTTAATCTTAATAAAGCCAAAGTCTAATTGTCTATATATGTAATCAGTACTATAAGTATTCCTATTAGTAATAATTTCACCTGTAGCTCTATTATTACTAGCCTTAATAATAATCTCTTCTCTGTTTTTCCAAACAATTACATTTCCTTTTTTCATAATAATAAGTTTTAATTATAGTTATAATATGGTAAAGAAAGAAAACATAAGAGCCTAAGCTCCTATGTTTATTTGTACTTCTCATTATCAGGGGCCATAAGGGTCCCCATGATGAAGAAGAATGTTAATACTATGAACACAGCTGCCAGTGTTGGCATGTGTTCAAGTATACTTTCTACACTTGCGTAAGCAAGTAAGATAGTACAAGCTATCATAATCTTGTAGTATAAAGAATATTTCATGGTGTATAATTTTTAGTTAAACATAGTTCTAATATGGTCTATCTTGCGTAGCAAGCATAGGGGGTACCACCTCCGGGCTTGGGGGGTGGGGGTTTTTTAGTAGGGGTCCACCACCTTCTCTTACATACAC
>JBAXKR010000117.1:0-3231 GCA_037135235.1 bacterium
ATTTAATACTACCTATAGACCCATATTGGTCTGGTACATAATTTTTTAAGGTAAGATAGGGACTACCTACGTTTCTTGTATACTCTGTATTTGGTTCACAATTATTCTGACTCATTATAGTTCTACTAGAAGTATTTGAATCAGATTTATTATTATCATACTTTTTATAGTCAGTGCTATAGGTGAAATTATAATTTCCAGTTGATATTAAAACAGAGTGTTCTCTTAATTTATTATTTACTGAAATTCTATCGTTATTATTTTCATCTATATAAGTGTACTCTCCATCTTTCATGTATTTTCTTAAAGAAAGCCCTCTTATATAATCTAGGTTTGATAAATTTTTAGCAAAAAAGTTATGATGCCCATGTGAAATATTATATGAAGCAAAATTATAAACTGTACCTAAATCTCTAAAAGTTTTCAGCCATTGATACCTATACTTACCTATTTGAGCAGGTGCAGATGCTATTGTCGATGCTGCAAATACCCCTATTGCTATTGAAGAAGCTATACTACCTGCTACATTTCCTCCAGAAGATCCTGCTCCACCTACAAACCAACTGTTACCTAGACCACTTTGTGTGGTAAATTCTGCTATTTGGATAGCTTTCTCTAAAGCAAACTCTAACCCTGCTAGTATATCAGCAGTTGTTTTTGCTCTATTTCCTAGAATAACCCATTTAGGATGTTCTTTCACATCTACAAACTTACCTTTTGAACTTCCTAATTGGTATCCTGATAAAACAACCTCTGTTGGTAGTGTAGGTGCTTGATACACTAAGTCTGGACTTATTACCGAAAATCTATTATTTCCTTCCCCTAAAAAAGGATGCTGAATTAAATTATTACTTCCATTATCATTATAGTGAAGTAAGTCTTGCCCTAAATCATTAAAAGGGTAGTTTGCATAATAGTAAGGTTTATTACTTCTATCGTACTTGTACATATCATAGCCTAATCCATTTGCGATTACAGATTTGTGGATAGAATTGTCTCCTCTTAAAATTTCAAAGCCTTCAATGTTATCTAACTCTTCTTGCGTAATTAACTTATTATTAAATGCTACAACAAGCATAGCCTTAACCGCCTCGTTGTCAATTGTAACACCTAGGGGAAATATGTATGAATCTACAAAGGGTTTTGTCTCCTCGTGAGATATAAATGGACTGATAGTATTATCAGGCATTTTAAAATGTCTTATTTTTTTACAGCGGAAATCTGTCTTGTCTGTATTTAATTCTGTTGATACTCCTACCGTAAAATACTTTTTAAATTTCTGTCTATCATCTTCTGTTAAAATTGATAAGTCAGTGTCTGTTATACGTAATTCAGAACTATCATACAACTCTGAATTATTTGGGTATTCTTCTGTTGATTCCCAATAAGAAAACTCTCCTTGTGCAAATGGTACAGGTTCACAGTCATTAACTCTAGGTAGAGAATAATTACAAGTAGCTTTATACTTCTCTGTCTTACTTAAGGTAATATTATCCCATGTTACAGTTATAGAATTATACTCTACGTTTCTAGTAAAAGGTGTAAAACATCCGCAAGAAGGTGTTATGACAAATTTAGAATTATAGGTAGTGGCTATAGGTGCATCAATTGCAATGTAGAAAGTTTCCTTGTAGGAAGTTATATCTAATTGCGCTAAAACTCCACTTGTGGTGTTAAATATACCCCCTCCTAATACAACAGAAGATGTGCAACTTTCATATATTGTGTACCTTAATTTTGTTGCAGTAGATACCGAGTCAGTATCTGTACATTCACTTATAGGAGTAATTTCAAATATTAGTTTATCTCTGTTATTTTTAGTTACTTTAAAGAACAAAGCTCCTTTATGTAATTTTATGTCAAAATCGGCATCACTTACATGTGCATTTTTTGCAGTTAATAAATCTGATTTTATACTACTACCATAGTACTTATGATAATATGGAGTTCCTACTTGTTCTAAAGCATCTGTATTGTCTATAATAGAGGTAGCAGATGAGCACGTTTCATTATTTGGAGTTTGTCTTTTATAAACTTTTTTTGGTTGAAAAATAGTACCTACAAAATAATCGTCTGCAAAAGCGGTATCTTGTGTCTTAGTTCCATCAGACGCTGTTATATAATTTGAGCAAAAAGACGGAGGAGTTGATTTTCCATATTCAGTTAAAATTTTAGCATTACCTTCACTAACTTCATTTACAATGTTTGTAATAGTGTTATATGTCTCTGTTACTTCTATATCTGAACAATCATTGTATTTTGGATCGCAGTGTACTGTAGGATAAGTATTTTCTAAATAAGATGTTATTCCAGGTATATTTATATCTGGGTTTTCTTCTATATAGTTTTCTAATGTTGTGAAATCCTCTAAATTTTCCGTTATTTCTACACTTCCCGCAGGTATTGTGGCTACATTTTCAACTAAGCATGTTTTATAAATGTCTTCGGTTGATTCTACTATTTCTACATCAAAATCGCAATTCCAATTAGGGTCTCCTACTCTTTTATTTTCAGAAGCGGTGTTGAATATTTGCCATTTTTTATTTCTTACATCAACTGTACAATTGGGAGTATTCTCTGTTAGAGATTGATAGTTTTTATCAGTTATTATTGCTAAGTCATTGCTATCAGCAGGTCTTCCTATTAAAGGAAAAGTGGCTGTATAACTACCATCCTTATTAAAAAGTCGTAATGCAAAAGGATACACCTCATTTCGCATATAGCCTTTATATTTTGAAGTGGCTATTGCGTTTTTATATAAATCTTCTTTTGCTATGGAACTTTGCCATTTTAATAAAGAGCCAAATAGATTAACTACAGGCTGTAAGTTAACTAGAGTTTTACTTTGCAAGCCCCACTTGAACAATCTGTTACCGCTTGAAATATTCCCTTTTGCTTTCTCGTATACAGGTTTTACAGCATATAGCTTATACATATCTATTCTTCTGGCAACTCTATAATTACCCGAAGAAATGTATTCACTATCATCCGTGCTTCCAGAGGATGTGTAAATTATAGTGTCATCTGTTGTTGGGTGAATTCCTTCTACAAATGCTGTTTGTACGTTATTTACATTAGTTCTCTCTACGCAGACTACTTTATAATAAGGAAAAGTGATGTCTAAGTTGTTTACTTTTAGTCTAATAGAAAAGTTTGTGAAACTGTCTAGTTCTGTCTGTTCTAGTAAACTATTATTTTCGTCAAAAATAGATATAGGATTTGTAGGTACAC
>JBAXKR010000118.1:0-3192 GCA_037135235.1 bacterium
ATATTATTCATTTGGGATAACTTTGTATCTGAATACTTATTTGATATCAAACAGATGTCTATGTCGCTGTCTTCTTTGTTATCTTTTCTTAATCTCGAGCCAAAGAAGTAAACATCTTCATATGGAAAGTTATTTTTATCTAATACCTTAATATATTTTTTTATTAGTTTGATTGCTGTACTTTGTTGCATATTTTCTGATACAGGGAAATAATTTGTTCATACTTAATGTCAGTATATTCTTTTGTAGCTTTGTTATGCAACTTCTGTTTAATATCAGGATACCTTGCCTCGATATTATACTTCCCAATTATTTCTAATAGTATTTTTTCTTTTTCTGAAAAAATTGAAACTTTGGATAGACTTACTAATTTTCTTAGATCATGGGTATATGGTGGAAACTTTTTTGTTTGTGAGATTACTAAAGCTTTTAATGATTTTTCGATCATTAAGTGCCCAAAGAAAAGACAAGGGTAATATCTTCCATGTAAATACAACCATTTAAAATTATCTAGATCAATTTGGGAACTCTTAATCCAATGTTCATTATTTCACTTTGTTTCATTCACGTATATTAGCAATCGGATGATTAGTTAAAGATTAGAATTATATTAAAATCAGAAGTTCTCCCAAGACTTACTTAGATGTTAAGAGAAGAGGTTACAAAACAAATCCCAGTCATTAATCCACAAAAATAAACTTCCCCTTGCATACTCTTTTTAAGAATATATGGGAGGAAGTTATTAGCTTAAATAGAACAGTAATTACTTTACTGATTCTTTTAAAGCTTTACCTGCTGAGAATCTTGGAACCTTTGTTGCTGGTATTTTAATAGTAGCTCCAGTTTGTGGATTTCTACCAGTTCTTGCTTTTCTTGCAACAACCTTAAATGTACCAAATCCTGTTAGTGTAACTGAGTCTCCTTTTTTGAGGGAGCTAGTTACTGCTGCTAGGACTGCTTCGACTGATTCTGCTGCTAATTTCTTAGTAGCTCCAGTCTTTGATGCAACGTGTGCAACTAAATCTGCTTTATTCATTGTGTTCACCTCCTTTTATAAGTATTTTGATAATTCAACATTATCAATGTTGGCTTACTGTAATATAAATTCAAATATAATTCAAGAATAATCGCACTGGTATTGGCTTTTTCTTTGATTTGTATTACAATACCGTACTACTTACTTACTCTCACTAACTATAAGACTTAAGAAACTATTCAAACTGTTTTGGAAATTTACTAGATAGGCTTTGCATATCGTACTAATCTCTTTTGTCTTGTCCCGATTGGATCACATGTAAAAAGAGTTAGCTGTGGAGTTGTTGTAGCGTTTTGAATATCAATTCTTGTAGGTTCAACTATTTCTTCAGCAGTGACAACATAGTCATATTCCTTGCTATCCCAGTAGATTATTATATATTCTTCTACTTTTAATTTATCAAGATTATAGAAAGAAGTTTTATTTCTAATCTCTTCTGGAAGAAATGCATATCCAATTCTATGCCCTGCCATTACCATGTTTGATACTCCTGGTGTTCCAGTTCCAGGTATTCTCCATACCCCTTTATTCAAGGCATTGTCAGTATCCCCTTCTACTATAGGCATGTCTACTGAAATGGATGGAATAATAATTCTATTAGTATTGGGTATCGATTTATTTTCTTCTACTACGACTTTTTTTTCTTCATCATTATTAATTTTATTTTTTAGCTTTTCTACAATTTCCGTTTTGTATGGAATTACAATTTTATTCTTCTCAAATAGCTCATACTTTATCATTGGAATTAATGGATAAAGTAGTAGGGCTAATCCTATTAAAAGGAAAAAAATAGCAAAGATAGTAACTAATTTTTTTAGCAATATTTTTGTATCTTCTTTCATCTTTATTCTTTTATCTCAGGATATTTTTTATGTGCTTTGATGTAGTTATCAAGTTCTTCTGCTTTCCAAATGTTTTCAATGTTATCTACTCTTGATAGGAATAGGACTCCTTCCATATGATCTATTTCATGAAGTACAACATGAGCAAAGTAGTTTTTAGTTTTCATCTCATGTTTTTTACCATCAATATCGTAGTATGTGAATTTAATTATTTCAGTTCTTGCAACAGGTGCATAGAGGGCAGATTTACCAACACCAACTGAGAGACATCCTTCCCAATATACTGTTTCAAAATCATTCTCGTATGTTACAACTGGATCTATTACAACCATCCATAATAAATCATCTACTTTATTAAATATTTCATTAATTTCTGACTTATTTAACTTTTTTTCAACTTCAGTTAAATTGAAATGTTTTTTAATCATTTCAATATTTCCATCAAAAACCATCTCATTGTTATTAATTAAATCTTTAATAAATTCAATAGGATTTGATTTTAATTCTTCTGATATGAGGAGTTTTGAATTAAGACTAATAACTAACTCTTCTATATCTACTCTTCTACATACAGTTATTCTTTTATTAACAGCAAGTTGAGGTGCAGATAAACCTGCTCCTTTATCCCCTACTTTTTTAGCTGTATCTATTAAATCAGATATTAATTTTTTATCTTCATTAGTTAGGGGGAATCTTACAGTATCAGAAATATTAACTAATTCTTCACACCCTATTTGTATAATTTTCCTTATCATATCTATATTTTACTATATATTAGGGAAATATTCCTTATAAAGGGTAAGAATTGAATAACAAATTAGAATAGCTACTTCGTGAATCTTTCAACTAAGTGAGAATAGAAGGGTTGAAGATTCATATCAGGCATAGGAAAGCCCATATTGGCTCCAGTTATTTCAATAATTTTTGGGCCCTCTTCTGTCATAAATAAATCTATTGCAAAAAGTGGATTTTTATATTTTTCATATGCCTCTTTCATTATAGGATTTACAAAGGAAACGATCTCAGTTGGAATATTTGAAACAATAACCTCTTCCATTGTTCCTCCTACTGCAAAATTAGCACGAAATTCATTTGGATTAGACGGTTTCCTTATGTAGCAAAAAATAATTCTATTGTTAGTTATCATGATTCTCATGTCGTGGATTCCACTTACTACTCGAGGAATCCCCATTTTAACATCGTAATATTTTTGCAATATATGGCTTCCAGGGTGAACATTATTACTTGTCAAATACTTTGACAAACCTTCTTTATCTGATTTTAAGAAACGTTCAACACCCTTTCCTCCATAAT
>JBAXKR010000119.1:0-3176 GCA_037135235.1 bacterium
AATCAGATAGTTTTTAATACTATTGTTTTTTCTATTATTATTTTATTATTTTAACCTATGTTTGGAAAAAAGAATCAAAAAATCGAATCTGTGAATCTTAAAGATTCAAAAGACTTTGATTATGTAAGTAATACTGACTATTACTTTGATTCTGCCTGTCAAAGTCTTAGACCAGTAAGTGTTATCGAAGCTGAAAAAGAATACTATACTTGTTTTAATGCATGTGGGCATAGGGTGAAATATAAATGGGGAAGAATTGTAGACGATAAAGTTGATGAAACTAGAGAGCTTCTCCTTAAGCTTGTAGGAAAATCTTCAAAAGAATATACAGTAGCATTTACACTAAATACTACATATGGAATTAATCTAGTATTAAGTCAGTTGAAGTCAGAAGGAATAGAAAGAATTGTTACATCAGAAATTGAACATAACTCATGTTTCCTACCTACAATGACTTATGCTAAGAGTCATAATATTGAAAGATTAGTTTTACCTAGAAGTGAAGATGGTGCTTTAGAGTACGTCGAGTCTGAAATTAAAAACTCAATTGTTCTTGTAAATGCAGCAAGTAATATAGATGGAAGAGAGTTAGTTAATGCTGAGAAACTTGCTAAAGATATCCATAGTAATGGAGGAATATTCCTCCTAGATGGTGCGCAAACCTTAGGACATATTCCAGAAGTATTTAAAGATGTAGATTTTGATGCACTTTTTTCTTCAGGTCATAAGATGTATGGTCCAAGTTTAGGAATAATTATTATCAAAAAGTCTTTATTTTCTAAGATGGATCAATTCTTTATTGGTGGTGGAACTGTTGTAGATGTTAAAAAAGAATCCTATGAGTTAATTAAAGATGATTTAGAAATGTATTCATCTTTGGAAGCTGGACTTCAAAACTTTGCAGGTATTATTGGACTTGGAGAAGCAATTAAATGGAGAAATTCATTTAAGAAAGATGGAATGAATGCACATGAGTATGAAGCTAAACTTAATGAATACTTATTCAAGAGACTAAATGAAGTCAAAGGTCTTAAGGTGTTTAATAAGAAAGCGTCAAGTGTGATCTCTGTATATACTGACAAGATGGATGCACATACATTAGGAATGTATTTTAGTGAGAAAAATATAATGTGTAGAACAGGATATTTTTGTTGTCACTATTATCTTAAGGATTTATTAAAGATGCCACCACTACTTAGGATTAGTTTGGGACTTAATAACGATGAGAGACAAATTGATTTTTTAATTGATACTTTGAAATTCTTGTTAAAATAGATTAGTAATATATTTAATAGTTAATAAATAAACATGTTTTGTATACTACTTGCGATTATCTTTATTATTCTCTATCCAATACTTGGAATATTTTCTAAAGAGTTTAGGGTGATGTCTCGTAAAGCGATATCTTGTGCATTCAAGAAGGTAACACTTAAGCCTTGTGATCAAGATTTTGGAAGTGAACTTAAAGCTAAACTTCTAGGTAAGATTATATTCAAATATCCACTCCTTGCTAAGTTTATAGATAAATCTGCAGGTGTAATTGCCTTAGCCATTGTCTTAATTAATGTTATTGGTCTTCTATACTTCCTAAATGGTGCATTAAACCTATTTGTTTATGATACATGTTATCCAACAAATGGAGCGTCATGTTCTCTAAGCGGAGAGGCATGTTCAATTGATCAAGTAAGTAATCCTACACTTTTTGAAACACTATCAAGAATTCCAAGTAGACTTAAGGCATGGGAACCTAAAGAATATATTAGTTCAACTGCAACATATTACAATGCCTTTGATGAATCAAAAAAAACTGCTCTTGAGATAATAGATCCCGGATGTATTATTTGTAAAAATCTATTTGGAAATATTAAAAAAGCTGAGTTTGAAAAGAAATATAACTTAACATATATTGTTTATCCAATACCACAAGATGGATCATACAAGTTTAGAAATTCTTACCTAACTGCGACTTATCTTGAAGCACTAAAAAAACATCCAATTAAAGGTGCAGTTATTCCAGCAGATTGGGCCCTTATTGAAAAGATATTTACAAGTAAAGATACCAATGGATTAGATTATCAAGCAGGGTTAAATCTTTCATATTCTGCAGAACAAGTAGATACTTTCTTCACGGATACTTTAAGAAGCTTTGGATACAATGATGAAGAAATAGCGAGTATTAAAACAGATGCTAAATCAGAAGATGTGAAAGCTAAGCTTAATGAACAAAAGAACTTAGTTGAAAATGTTATTAAAACAATTAAGATTCCTACAATAATGTTTAATGGCAAAAGATTTGATAGGCTTATTTCAGTCGATGATTTAAAATAGATTAATTAAATTTTGCACTTGTTATTATGAAATTTAAGTTTCCATTTTGGATAATACCTTCCTTATTTACTATCCTATTATGCTTAGGACTATTTTTCCTAACTAAAGAAACTAGTACTTTTACAACAGTAAGTGCATTCTTTTCTATGATATTTCTTGGTTTAACAATTGTGCCAGGTAATATAGGGAATATATTGCCCTCAAATATGGACTCAATCAAGAAATTTATTTTTAAACTCATGGCTAAAAGAAGAGATTTTGGAATCATGTTTGGATTTACAATACTTGCTCACGCAATATTTGCAGAATATAAATTTTTCAATTTTAATTTGATTAAAGCTTTCACTCCAGAGATTATCCCAGGTGTTATTTCAATTATATTAATCGTACTTATGCTAATTACTTCTAACTTTTCAATTCAACGAATAGTTAAGAAATGGAAACTATTACACTCAGTAATTTGGTTTTTAATTCCAGTGATAATAGTTCATGGGATATTTTCAGCATATATGTATAAAGGGGAGCTTGGAATTGTAAACTTAATATCTGTATTACTTTTACTTTTCGCTTTTGCTAAGTATGTAATTGGAGGAGATCATAGTTTTAAGCTTGGCGATATTCTGCTTATCATATTTGGAACATTTGTTGGAGCAATATTTAGTATTGTTAATTTACTTCAAATTTCTAATGATAAATATTTGAATTCTTTTAGCAGTGGAAATATAGTTATCACTAGTTCAAGTGCTTCGTCAGTTTCTACCCTTAAATAGAGTTACCTTCATTTTAGATTCACAAATTAGTGATACTATACAATTACAGATCAATTCTGCACCTATATATTATACTAT
>JBAXKR010000120.1:0-3171 GCA_037135235.1 bacterium
TTTTTGTTTTTATTGTTGATAAATACATATACCCTATAACTAAAAAGTATAGGGCATATGCTATGATTACTGATGTTTGTATCATTTCCCATTCACTTTTAATGGCTCTTCAGCAAATTTAATTAGAATAAATATTCCTACAAGGAATATAGAGCCTAAATAAATAAACATAGCACCAAGTGTGTAAAGAAAATAATATATAAATTCATATGTAGCTACAACTATAGCCCATAATAAGATTCCTACCATCCAACCTCCAACAAATACCATGATAAGAACTACAATCCATTCTAATATATTTTTCATGATTTTTAATTAATTTGTACTACAATACCCTTTTGACATTCATCAGCTTCAGCTTGAGCTTCAGCTTCAGTATCAAATAATAAAGGAAATCCAGAAATTATATCAACTATAATATTTGGATAATATGGGTCAAAAGTTTCAATTACTATATACATAATATTACATTTCAAGTTGTTTAATTACTGTTCTTAATGCTGCTATTCTTTCTTCTTTATCTTTAAACCATACAGCCTCTTGCCAAACAGTTCTCCATTTATGAAGTTCTGGTAATAACTCATGACAAGCATATTTATTACCCAATTTCATAAATTCTGAACAATTATTCATTATAGCAAAACATATCCAATTTTCTTTACCTGATTCTATTTCTTTTAAAGCTATTTTATACCATCTAAGTCTTCTTTGTATATCTGTTTCAGGTATTACAATAGCTTTTCTACCTTCAGCAAATACTAAATATGAAAAGACAAATCCAACTGCTGAAAACATACATACAAATACTAATCCATCTATACTTGGTTCAAAGTTATAGAAGAATGCAACTATTCCCATCCAAGTAGCTGTTGCTAATAGGATGGATAAACCCATTAATAATATACTCTTTATCATAAAATTGTTTTAAACTGAGAATAATTCTCGTTCATTAATCTCTTCCATCAAAGAACTAAGTTCCATTGGTGGTTGAATTTCTTTAAAAAATGTAGCTGGTAATGCTAATTCTGCACCTGAATGTACATTAATACCCATTTTATCTTCTTCTAAACGTACAAGTATTTCTCCATCTTCAGGGTCAGGTAATGTTTCTCTAACAGTATAAACTGTAGATTCATCATCCACAGGTAACCAATCAATTCTACAATGTGGCGATTGTTTTACATTATCAGGAAATCCATCCCTGTATTTTAATGTTATAACTAAACTACCTTGTTTCATAAGTTTTGTTTTAATTTAAACATAGTATTACACAAACTCCTAAACTAGGCAGTGGTAATACATTAACTGGAAATGGATTATCAAATATCTTTTCCATAACAGAATGTTAAAATTGAAAAGCAAGGAATATGTAAACCTTGCTTTAGTGTTGTTAATACATATTTTTAGTGAATATCTTTAGTTGCAATATAATAATTATCTAATATATGTTGACAATTCTGTTGCTCTTTAATAATAAGGTCAAGATACATGATTAATGTCTTATCCTTATCACAATCACATGTTAACTCTTTCTTAATTAGTTTACATACTGCAATTGTATTATTTAATGGATGAGCTGTGTCATGCATTAAACCTAATAGTGGTGTTGGCTGTGCCATAAAATATATTTAATTGTTAATAACAAGTTAATGCCCTCTGCATTCAGTTGTAATAGTTAACTTATCTCATCCTAACTGTTAAGTATTATTGGATTCCTTCCTATTAAAAGAGTTTCATTGGCTATAGCTCAACTCTACCTATTACAACTGCTACACCTTGGGAGCTGATTAATTATACCAATTATCCTATGGCTAGGTCTCCACTTACAAGGTATCTGAATCTCTTCAGGCTATGGGAATAATTAATCAGGTGGTTTCACATCTTACAATCCCTGCGTTGGGTCCAACACAATACTGTGTATTTTAGTAAGAAGTCTTCATATCCACTGTAGATTGATGCATTACATGGTGAGTTAATTTGCCCACCACAATACTTTTACACTTCTCTATGTCAAAGAACTGTTACATATACTCTAGTTTATGTTGTATATCTGTAGTAATATCTCAGAATTAACGTATTATAGTTCCCTAAATACTCACTGATTCTATTCAGCCTAATTACTACGAACCATACAATCAATAATGTTAAGCAATCCACTTTCCTTGTGGATTGCTATATTATTTACTTTAGGTCATTTAGGATATTTCTAACTTTATCTCTAAATGATGAATTAAGATGGTCAGGTATTTGAGGACAACTATTAAATTGCCAACCTTCTGAACCATCATATTCCCATCTGTCAGACCAAGTGCCATCTGTATACCAAATAGTACCAAATAACTCTTGTCCACCATATCCTGCATCATAATCAAAATCTAAATCACTTAGAAATCTATCATAATCTTCTGGAGTATGTAATGTCTTAAGATTAAATGTGTTACTTGCACTATCATCTGAAAGCCACATTCCACCTGAATACATTACTGTAGCACATAAGATAGCTTTGTTACCTATGTGCTGAATAAACTCTTGTTTAGCGTTCATAATTAATATTTTATTGTAATATAATATTGGTTATTCACTTGTTTAATAAACTGTAGATAGATATTAAACTTGGTTGTGATATACATATACCACACTCTAAACTGCTCATAAGTCTTGAAGACTAAGTTTCTTACTTTTTTCATGATAGCTATATTATTTGTTTAAGGAAAGCAGCCTACTAATTGTAAGTAGACTGCATTTTTGTTTGTAGGTATTGAGAGAACGAACCTCTGTTCATATTATTACATATAACTTATACCTTCCTATATACTATTTAGTTGCGGCTCATATATAAGGAGACCGTTTACCAACCCTTATTTAAAGTCTGTAGTTATTTCAGACTAATAAAACCCCTTACCTTCTGTCTGCTTTATCTATAGAGAGATACAAGAATATAACATAGCCACTACATATATGTGTAACTTTCTAACCTGTATATTACTATACTATTGCTAAACTGTCTAGACAGAAACACAATTCATACGAGGTATACCAGTGCCATATATGTAATGCTGAGATTCACTTATTCTTGGGTGAATGCTATATTATTTTTAATCTTGTTTATTTTATAAACCAATTTATAGTGTGTTATCCCCTTATGTATGTACCCCATATATTGTTTACACA
>JBAXKR010000121.1:0-3161 GCA_037135235.1 bacterium
GAAATATTACTCGATAAACTACTAGAAAAAGAAGATACATTAAAAACTCCACTCCCCATAAAGTACCAGCTTGGATGAACATACATATTTCCAGACTCATCCTTAAACTGAGAAAATACTTGAGTAAATTTATTTGTCCATACCAATTCTAGTCCTAAAGCAATCGCATAGGGAAGAATTTTTTCATAATTTTGAACAGCATCGTCAAATGTCTTATACATAAACTTTAGTCTTTCTGTTTCTGCTGTTTTAATATACATCTTTAGTCCCTCTATCTTATCTTGTAAAACTCGACCTTCTTTAGTTCTTGCAGGCAATACAAATAGGGCAATCATATTGACAATAGTAAGTGGAAGGATTAGTAGCATTGGGGTACTTTCAAAATCAGCCGAAATTAATATCGTAAACATAAATGATACAACAATAAATAGTAAACAAAGATATGCACATCCACCAATTATTTTTGTAATTGACATAGTAGCCTTTCCATTTGTCTTACTCTTGTTCACTATAACTGATGGGAGAACTCCGAAGAAAAAGAGTAAAAACTCTAAACCAATACACACAGGTGTGACTAATTCTGGATCTCTAAATTCACTATATAGGAAGGAGATTATGAATATCAATACCGCAGAGAATATTACACCTAAAACTTTAAGTTTTGAGTTAGTTTTAATAAATTTCTTAGATAAATTCTCCATTTGAGTTTTATAGCTATTAACAAAGCTATGAATAGTTGAAGAATAACCTGAAGAAATGTTCATTTGTTTATTTGCATATTTATCGATTCTACTTATTATGATCTGTTCTTCCTCAGTTATTGTTTCAGTAGCTTTACTTCCAGTTAATTTTAGATTATACGAATCATCATGTTCATTAATTGTTACTACTTTTTTTCTAGCTAAATTAACAATATTGGCAACTAGTGCAGTATTACTAAATCCCATATTATTTACACTAGATACAATTCCAGGAGAAATTTTATCTGGAATTGAGTATTCAGGAATAACTACACCCTTAAGAGGATCTCTTCCAGCTACAAGCCAAGAAATTAAGTAATATAGAGAAATAATTAAGGTTCCAATAATTCCAATATATATGTATAGGTTATTTATAAATTCTTCGAGTATCAATTCCTCAGAAGTTGGGTAATTAATATGTCCTTTGGGCCATCCAACAACAATAGTAAGTCCGTTAGATGGAGGTAGTGCACTTGTTGTTTCAAATATTACTTTAGTATTTGTAATAGATGAATTATCTATTCTTGAAACTGCATTATTCTCAGTAGAGTACTGTAATCCTGTATATGAAGTCATTTGGATATCTTCATCTTTTAACTTTTCTGGAAGGATTACACTTACGCTACCTTTAGTTATTGGGAAAGTCCAACCAGTACCAATTGCATTAAAGTAAAGCTCATCATGATCAGTAAATATTCCCAGTTGCTTTGTAGTCCTATATGTTATTTCATATGTGTAATCATTTGGAGCTAAATATACATTTTTTGACCCTATATATATTCTTTTTCCATTAGTTACAGCTTCAATAGAATAAGGTTCAGTTTTTCCATCTTTCTTTACACTTAATACTTCAAACCCAACTATATACTTCCTGTTCTTTGCATCTTTATATATTGTAGGGAAATCTCTAAATATACCTCTTTTAATATCAATACTTAATGCAGTAACTTTAATTGTCTCTTTAATTATTAAACTTCTATCTTTTTGAATTTCAATAACACTATCGTAGTTGTTTATTTTCTCCTCTCTATATACAAAACCTTGAGCATTAATTCCTTTAGGGAATATAAACAATATTATTAATAAAAAGAAAGAGAATATTGGAATCATTAATTTTTTCATAATATTAATATACAAGTTTATTAAAAATTTGATAAGCTGTAAGAGAATATTTATTATTACTTCTTCATGGGATATATCACCATCATAGCTACCATACTTACCATACTCGTCAATATTGCTGCAACTACTATACCGCTTGGAGGACTAACTACAAAAGAAATCTCCGACTCATTTAATGTATATTTTGTTCCTGCAGCTTATGTATTTTCGATCTGGGGAATTATTTACATAGCAATTCTAGTATTTTCATTTTCACAACTTAAGAAAAAGATTTCGAATAGTAAATTAATTAGTGAAATAAGAATTTGGTATATCGTTAGTTGTCTTTCGAATATTGCTTGGATTTTCTTATGGCAATTCCATTTCCCAACATTAAGTATTGTTCCTATGATAGTTCTCCTATTAAGTCTAATAGCAGTCTATTACAAATTATCGAAGAGTAAAGAGATGAATGAAGATAACAATAAATATCTAATTAAGTTACCTATTAGTATTTATCTTGGATGGATTAGTGTTGCAACAATTGCAAATGCAGCAGTATTTCTATATGTTCTTAACTGGAATGGTTTTGGAATAGCACCACAAATGTGGAGTACCGTTATGATATTAATTGCAGGTGTATTAGGTGTGATTATGTTAAAAAGAGAAAGAGATCATGCATATGCGCTTGTATTAATATGGGCAACAATTGGAATAATTGTAAAGTTTCTATACATAAGTAGAGCAGTAAGTATTTCTGCAGCCTTTGTAGCAATATTACTCAGTGTCTTAAGCGTTGCAATTCTTATCAAGGACAATAAAAGAAAAAAGCTTAAGAAATAATATCTGTAACAATTGTAGATTCCATTAATCTATATACACCACAGGGTATTTCATTAAGTGGTTTTAATTGAGTATTTTCTTCAAGAAGATAATCTAGAACTGGTTTCTTTTCTTCAGATTTAAGATAGATAATAAAACTGTCAAACAGCATAAGTGCTGGAATGGTAATAGTTATCCTATTGGTATATGGTGATTTCCCAAAAGTATGAGAAGTAATATAGTCTAAAGAATTAAATTTCGATTCAAACAACTCTTTACTATTGGGAAATATTCCTGCTGTATGAAAATCTGTTCCAATACCCATAACACCAATCTTATATATTCTTTTATTCTCAATTACACTTTTAACTATACTAGTGTAGTTTAATACATAAGAATTAACTGAAAGAAGATTGTCATTTTTAAGGGAATTAATAATTGGATGAAAACTATTTACAAAATTAATTAATTTAGAAGATTTTATAAGTTCATCATTTC
>JBAXKR010000122.1:0-3066 GCA_037135235.1 bacterium
AATAATTGAATTAATTTCCTTAAGCCCTTCTTTTGAAACAATATATTCGCTCTTCATTGGATTAGTCGCTGTCTTTAGTTTCTCAATGTATATATCACAAAAGTCATGCCAGAAACTTTCGTAGAGATCTTCTGCTGCATAACCAAATGTAAGATTGGATATCTTGTTAATAACATTTTCTCTAAGTGTATTTACTTTGGACTCCATTTCCTTAGCAATTTGAATATATGTCTCATCATTTGGCTTGTTCTTCTTATCTCTTAGTGTATCTTCAACTAAGTTTTCTTCATTTTGTAATCCAATTAATACAAATCTTGATGCATTCCATATCTTGTTTGCAAACTTTTTCATGTTAAGAAGTTTCTCGTCACTTATTGGATAACCTCTTCCTGCACTATTCCCATGATAGTAGAACATTCTTGTTGCATCTTTTCCATACTTTGTATAAAGCTCAATAGGGGACACTCCATTTCCTTTACTTTTGCTCATCTTTTGACCATCTTTGGCTTTAACAAGACCTGTCAAATAAACGTCATTAAATGGAATTTCTCCAGTTCTGTATAGAGAAAGCATTATCATTCGAGAATCCCAAAGCTCAAGAATGTCATGTGCATTAACCATAACTTGAGTTGGGTAGAAAGTGTCCAACAAGTCTGTTTTCATAAGAGTTGCATAAGCCCACTGACCACTTGAAAACCAAGTGTCTAAAACATCTTTATCTTGAATCCATCCTTCTCCAGGAGAGTCCAATTGAATTTTCTTTTCAGGATCAATTGTGACTAGCTGACCATAATCATCATAATATTCTCTAACTTCTCCTTTATACCAAACAGGGAGTCTGTATCCCCACCATAGACTTCTAGATATTGGCCAATCCCTGAGATTTCTAAGCCAAGTGAGAAGTTTTTCATGCATGTTTTCAGGATGAACAACAATTTCTCTTTTTTCTACTACCTCAATTGCTTTTTCTTTTAATTTCTTTACGTCTACAAACCATTGACTGCTGATAATTGGCTCTATAACTGCCTTTGTACGCTCTCCTACGACAATGTTCTGATCTATCTCCTCCTCTTTAATTAAAAGCCCAAGTTCTTTCAATTTTGATGCAACTTTTTCTCTTGCTTCACTTGTTTTCATTCCAGCAAATTCTCCCGTCATTGGAAGCAACTTTGCATATTTGTCTATTACATTTACATATCCTATCTTTTCCATTCCATTTTTCTCTGCCTCAATATTCCATTCATTCATAATCGTATAGTCATCTGGTGCATGAGCAGGGGTAACCTTAAGACAACCTGTTCCAAATTCTTTTTCAATTCTTCCCGAGTAGATTATTGGAATCTCTCTGTCTGTTAGTGGAAGTTTAATTTTAGTTCCTATTAAATTCTTGTATCTTTCATCTGTTGGATTAACTGCAACTGCTGTATCTCCAAACATGGTTTCTGGTCTTGTTGTTGCAACAGTTATCTCATCTGAATACTTAATATAGTAAAGCGTTCCTTTTACTGCTTGTCTTTCAGTATCTATATCTGCAAGAGTACTTTGTGCTTTTGTATCCCAGTTAACTATTTGAGTTCCTTTATATATTAATTTGTCATCATAAAGCTTTATGAACGTATCTAAAACTATTTTTACGATATCAGGATCAAGTGTAAAAGTATTCCTGTCAAAATCCGCAGAGAGCCCTATTTCCATCTCATTCTGGACAGCACTTTTAGCCATCTCTGTGGTGTATTCATAACATTGTTTATAGAATTCGTCTCGACCAAGTTCTTTTTTAGATGTTCCTTTCTTTGCTAGTATTTTTTCAAAAACTATTTCTGCTTGTATTCCTGCATGATCTTTTCCCGGAACTAGAAGAACTTTATCTCCGTTCATTCTGTGATACCTTCCAAGTAAATCCATATATGAATATCCACTTACATGACCGCAGTGGAGCTCTGCATTAGCATTAGGTGGGGGAAGAACCATTGAAAAAGTTTTCTTTCCTTTTTCCTTTATATCTTTCTTCATTTCGTCTGTTGTCATAAGGCCTTTTTCTGCATCATATTCAGGTTTATAGAATTTGTTATCTAACCAAAACTTTAGTATTTCAGCTTCATATACTTCCGGATTGTAGGCACCTTCTGGTAAGTTTTGAATTTTTGTCATAAGAGTAATGATAAGAAATAAAAAATCCCTCCATAATACTTTCGTACTATGAAGGGACGTTATTTACGTGTTACCACCCTACATTCTAAAGCATATTACTATGCCTTACTTGTAATCCAACTAAGATTGGATTTGAGATTCTACTGGTTTAGAATCATTAATTACTGATTCCAAATTTTCCTTCTCTGGCTCCCCATTGACTAGATGGTTCTTAGCCTCTATTAATTTAAAGTATACCATATTCCAATATACTTGCCCAAAGGACATTAGGAATGAACCAAGAATGCTTATGAGTATTGATAAAATCACTTCGATGAGAGTAAATATTAATGCACCAATTAATGGCATAGATTGCCCTAAAACCACCACGAAAATCATTACAAATGTGTATATTGCTAGAAATATTCCGCCTAATATTATTGCAGGAATGAATAGGACTAAAATTAATAGTAATTCTATTCCAAAGAGCATTAATGCTGCACTTATTAGCTTCCAAAAGTTATTCTTCATTATTCCAAAAGCGATTTTAATAGACTCTATTAAACCTTTATCTTCAAGTATTATTACTCTTTGAGCAATATTATATGCAAGAGATATTATTAAGCTAAATACAAAAGCAACAATTGATATGCAACATACTGTAAGTAAAAATATTACAACAAATCCTACTGATGAACTAGAAGAAGCAGATGGTCCTGCAATAGCTAATGATATTAATGCAATAACAACAATTATTATTGTTACAATAACTATTATAGTAAAGATTACCAATCCTAGTAAAAGAATAAGTCCAAAATTTCTCAACCAATATTTTTTACCACTTTTAATAATATCTTTAACAGATCCAACAGATTTCCCCTTGGCTATATCTCCATATGCTAGTATTTGTCCTGCATCAGCATATATTGCTACTGT
>JBAXKR010000123.1:0-3061 GCA_037135235.1 bacterium
GGTTATAATACAGGAAAAACACTTACAACAGGTGTAGGAAATGTCTTTATCGGTGCTTACGCAGGTATGTATCAAACTACAGCAGTAGCAGGTTCAAGTAATCTTTTAATTATTGATGGATTAGATAGAGGTGCAATTGGCAATGAACCAATAAACTCTTTAATCTATGGAGTATTTAACGCAACAAGTTCAAGCCAAAAACTGAATCTGAATGCTTTGGTATTCATTAAACATGACTTAGAGCAAACAAGAGGTAATTATCAATATCACAGGCAAACTCTGAATCAAGATACAAATGGCGACTGGAGAACATATGCAGATGCAAATGGATTTTATGTTCAGAAAAGAGTATCAGGTGCTTATATAACAATACAAGAAATACTAGCATAATATGGCAATCTATAAATCAGTAACAGGTGGTGTCTTAATGAACTATGTAGACACTGTAACAGGTGAAGCATGTGTCGCTAAACTATCAGTAGCAGACGGTGTAATAGCAAAAGGTAATGTGGTATGTCATGCTCAGGCAGGAACAAATGGTAGGTATATAATTTGTCCAACAACAGGTAATGAGCGTACTATGCCATTAGGTATAGCTTTAACCGCAGCAGCAGGTGCAGGAAGTACATTCTGGATGGCTTTCTCTGGTGAAGTGGAGGTACTCCCTGATTCTGGAATAACTGCGATTATGGGGTATCAAATAATTACCAGTGCTAATGAAGCTGGTAGAGTAGAGCAGGCATCTTCTCAAGGATCTACTACCTTACATTTTAATGAGGTAGGTCATTGGGGTAAGGCTGGTACAGGCGCAGGTGTATTAACTCTAGCGGATATACATTTTAATTAAAATATTATTATATTTGTTAAACCTTAAATTTTAAATCATGGGACTATTAATTGGAAACGCAGAGAATCCTGTAACACTATTGTGTGACTCAGGTAATTTTGAACAGGTAAACGCTTATGCAGGATTACCAGGTCAAGTAACATTTGACAGAGAAAGAGAAAATCTTCAAATGTTTGTAAAAATCAATAAAACAAAGGCAGACTACAGAGCAGGTATCAGAGGATTTGTACCTGATGCAGTAGGAAGTATTGTTTCAGTACCTTGTACTATTGCAGAGTTTGAAGGTCCAGATGATCTTGCTTACACTGTTTATTACAGTAAACTGAAAGCAAAACTAAAAGAAATGTTAAACACGGAGTTCATCTATGATGATATCCCTGTAGAACCAGTAGCATAATCATTTAATCTCAGATTATATGCCACCAAAAGAAGTAAATTCTAATAAACTCAGTCTATATATCACAATAGGCGGTATATTAATCGCGGGTGTTGTAGGATACTTTGGGGGTCAGATCGGAGTTCAATCTACCTTGTCAACTCATACTACTCTCATTGACGGTCTATCTAAGGATTTAGATAAAGTTGATGAAAGAATAACAAAGGTTGAAGAAAAACAAGTTCTTGAGTATAAAGAAATTGAAAAAAAGACAGATACCTTTATTATAGAAGGTATGGGTTTACTAGGTGATATGAAGGTATTGATCAATGAGATAAAAAAATCTAGAGGAATATGAAAGCAATAATTATTTTTCAGATAATGGGTTCTCTCTTGTTTTTCTCAGATACTAAGACTGACTCTATTTGTAGACAACAAATAAAAAAGTTTATGGTATCCCAAACTCGGGATACAGTTTATAAGCAACTTACACATAAATTAGACAGTGCTACGGTTCAATTGAAAAAACAACGCGCTGAGTTAAAAATGATGAGATCCTTTAAATAAACTAATACATGGAAAAAGTGAAAATCACAGCTGAACATAAACAGTTGTTACCTTCGGTTGAGAATTTTGATTCATATGAGTTTTATATTGCTGCTAATCCGGATCATGAATTTGATTGTCCAGTTGCTTTAATAGTAGCTGCCCAGATCATTAGAAATTGGGTAGGATTTTCTGTTAGTATTACTTCTACATCAAGACCTCATGATACATTTGGGTTTCATAGAACAGATGAAGCTATAGATTTATTATCAGCTTCTACAATTCATGGGGAGCCCCCTCCAAAAGAACCTGCAGAGGTATTAGAAGAATTCAAGGAAGAATGTCTTAGTTATATCTCAGGTACTGGATCTAAATTAATAGAAGATCTACGTAAAGCAGGAGTAACTGGTTTTGGTGTAGAACAAGTTTGTATACATCTTGACTGTAGAACTAATTCTTTTGGAAGACGTGATGCTTATGGGCAATACATGGTATTTGAATATAAACAGGATAAGAATGGTAAAATCTTAGTTAATAAAGCTTTATGATAAAAAGATTTGTACAAAAGTGTTTTACCTTTTTGGCCAACTTTTTTAGAGTATCTACAGATGAAAGTTCCGCCAGATTATATTCTTTCATGATTATATGGACCGGATGTTGTATGGCTTTTTTATTTAATCTAACATTCTGTTGGAAGTTCTTTAGAGGTACTCTTGGAACATTACTAAATGGTGGAGAGTATGCAATTATCTTAGGATCTATTGCAACATTCATTGGTGTAGGTATTTATGGTAAAATTAAAACCGGAAGAGATGAAGGTAATATCACAATTAATAAACAAAGTTCACCAACTCAAACAGTGGATCAAACACCAACTCAATTATGAAAACAAACATAACTCTAAGAGAGTTAATTCTGATAGTATCCCTTGTTGCCATGGTCGTTGTAATGGTATGGGCCGTGCCAAATGCTTTGAAGACTAAACAAGCAGTAGCAGAAAAAGATTCAGTAGCTATACAGTATGATAGTCTATTAAACCGTATAGATAGTCTGGCCCCAATTCACGAAGAACGTGAACAAGAGTTAGAAAGATTAAAAGTACAAGACTCATTAAAAGATGCTTATTATGAAAAACAGATCCTTACTTCTAGGGTTCTTTCTGCTGTTGACAAGCGTAAGTTACTCGCAGACCGGCAAAAATGGTTTAAACAAAGATTCAACATGCCTTGAAGATCTCTTCATTGAATGTACTATTAGATTAGAACAATGTATGGAACGTGTAGTAACTCGGG
>JBAXKR010000124.1:0-2977 GCA_037135235.1 bacterium
CTTGTAGTATATCATTATTCGCCATTTCTAGACCCCCATTTTCACCATTATCTCTGATATTTCAATATATAATCCTGCACTGACTTCTTCTATTGCAGTATTTGCTTGTAGGATGGATGAAGTAAGTAAGTAATATTATGGTTTCCGAATATTTATTAGATATGGAATAGAATCTATAGAGAGTGATACTGAATTTAGTTTACCTGTAGACTTCTCAATTAGATATAGCTTTAGATATATATTTTGTGATTCAGGGGCCATAGGTGTTCCATAGTTAATATATTCAAATAGGTCACTAGGCTTAAAATATGATTTTGTTGTTCCAGCAACATATGGTCCTTCTTGTATTGTTATTTCTTTTGCCGGAATTGCTCCATCAATCACAATTCTATACTTATCATATTTATCTGAAAAATTATTAACTCCATTTTGAAAGATTGTAAAACTTAATGGAATATTTTCGTTATATCCATAAGTACTATTTACTGCAGGACTATTTAGAGTGTTGTATAAGTTTACTATGCCTGAAATATCGTTCCCTTGAGAATACATAACATCTCCAGTTTGAATTGGACAATCCTTAATTTCAGGACTGGTATTAATAGTAGTTGCATAGTTATTCTTAACATAGTTATCATATATAGCTTGCTTTGATGTAAGTTCTAATTTTTTATTTAGTTTATTAAAATAATTTACATATTTAGTAGTTAGAAAGATACCTGAACTAGGTATTGTACCTGTATTTTTACATATCCCAACATATTCTCTAGTATCTTTAGTAATTTTAGATCCAACTTTATATATTGTATCCTCCGTATCTTTACAAAATGAACCCCCTTTTAAGTTTCCTGTGTCGGAACAAAGCTTTGCTGTTAGTATGGAATCTGGTTTAGTAAACTTTTCTGGAATATATAGCTTCTTAGCTTCTTCCATAATACTTTTTGCAAGTGGGGTACTTACATAAGTGCTATATACATTATTTGAAATGACTGTTCCATCTGTATTTCCCATCCATACACCAAGCATTAGGTTCTTATGATACATCATTGTAGTAAGGTTTCTAGGATGCTCAGCTGTTCCAGTTTTACCACAAAGTACTTTTTTACCATCAATCATATAGAGTGCATCATCTTCAGTTGTTCCATCTCTACATAACATCCAATTCATTTGATAGATATCATTGTTGGAATAGTATTCAATTAAAGGAGAAGTAGAGTGATCCTCTAATATAGTTCCATTAATGTCAGTAACTGTAATGATGCTGCTTAATGGCGATTTGTTTCCTTCTGATGGAAAGACATTAAATGCTGAAGTATGTTCAATCATACTCATTGGAAAATCCCCAAGTGATACAAGTTGTATATCATCTGTTATTTGATCTGTTCCAGATATCCCTAATTTTTTGTATGTCTTAAGTACTTCGCTTCTGCCTACTAAATCTTGTACATACATAGCTGAAACATTTCTTGATAGTACAAGTGCTTTATTTGCAGACATAAGTCCTAAATATTTCCTATCTGCATTAGTAGTATCTTCAATACCGGCAATATCAGGAGTAAGTAACCATGGACCATATCCTTTTTCAATTGCCGTAAGATATGTATATGGTTTTACACTTGAAGCCATATTTAATTTCTTTTCTAATGTATTAATATTTCCTGATACTTCATTTGTACTTCTCCAAAAATCAGATGAGCCAACCATTGCTAATATTTGGTTAGAAATAGGGCTGAGGGCTAATACACCTCCATTAAATACGTATAGCTGATCTTTAATTGCATTATCTACTGCAGTTTTTAACTTTTCTTCTGATATTTTTTGAAGCGAATAGTCTATGGTTGTAAATATTCTAAGTCCTTTAGTTGAAAAATCTATACCATATTTACTTTCTATATCCGGCTTAATATATGCTATGAAGTGAGGAGCTTTAATTGGAAATTGTTTGGATTTAAAAGTTATTACTTCTTCTCTTGCTGAAGTTATCTCATCTTGAGTAATATTATATTTCTCCTTATTCTTTAATATTTGATTTAATACATATTCTCTTCTTACTTTGTATTTCTCATAATTACCACTAATTACAGGGTTTATTGAACTAGGACTTTGAATGAATCCTATTAATGTTGCACTTTCGCTTAGTGTTAAGTCCTTAAGCTCTTTTCCAAAATATGCTTTAGATGCGGTTTGTAATCCATAATTTACACTTCCAAGTGGTACCTCATTAATATACATTTGAAGTATTTCATCTTTTGAGTATTTTGTTTCAACTCTATATGCACTAATTATTTCTTTAACTTTTCTATCAATTGATTTAAGAAAATCAGTCCTCTCAAAAGCACTAGCTCCATAAGCATCTAGTAATATTGTGTTTCTTACTAGTTGTTGAGTTAATGTACTACCTCCACAAGAAGCATTCTTTTTAAGTACTTTATTTATTAATGAAATACCAAAACACTTGATTGTACTTTCCAGGTTATATCCTTCATGTGAATAATATTCAGCATCTTCTGATGCAATTAATGACGATTTAACATAGTTAGGTACATCTTTAATTTTAACAAGCTCCCTATTTTCCTTCGAAAAGAATCTATATAGCTCTATACCATTCCTATCATAGATAATTGTGGATTCTGGAACATTCCTTTTGGTAAGCTCTGAAGGATTTGGAAGGTTAGCATCTACATCTCTAATGTAAAAGAATACATATATAGAAGTAGAAATTAGGATTACTAAGAAGGCAATAAGGAAAAAGAGAAAAATACTTTTCTTTTTTAATCTTTTTATTAACATTGATTATACAAATATATATTAACCTTTTTTTTAACAGGAGTGAATTTATTTGTATGGGTTGGGTACATGTTGCGAATTGGTGACATATTAAATATCTCATAAGGACATTTAAGATTCAATGACCTATGAGGTCGGGACTGTCAATAAAATTGTGTAAACTGAATTTTTCATAATGGTAACCTCCCTT
>JBAXKR010000125.1:0-2973 GCA_037135235.1 bacterium
GAATAATTAATTAAATTACTGATATGGCAAAAGGATGGTTAATATTTATAGTAACTGTAGGATTCTTAATTCTATTTGCTTCTGCATTTCAAATAGTTTTCTTTTTAACGCCTGATAAAAATCTTAATATATATAACCCACCAAAAGCTGATTCAAACTTCCAAACTGAAGTTCTACAAAAGATATATGATAATCAAAAGTGGGTACTTATTAATAACGATACACTTGAACTAAATGCAGTAGAACCATTTACACCTCCAACATCATCAACAGGTAAATAATAGCTAGATAATTAAACAACTATCTCCATAACTTAAGAATTTAAATCCATGAGACATTGCTTCTTTGTATCCCGTAAAAAGATACTCTTTACTTTCTTGAATCATTCTTCCACTATCAGGAGTTAAGTTATTCTTCTTTGCAATTTGATTAGTAATGAATGCAATAGTTAACATAAGTGGAGTACTTCTTGGAGCATGAAAATTAGTTAGTAACTTTGAAACTACATGAAAACTTTTTGAAGGGTAAAGAAAAATATCCGCTTCATCTTGATATTCTTTTGTTCCTAGATTAGATAAGTCAGAGACAAGCTGATTCTTTTGATACAAATGTTCTAGTGTTCTTGTAACTGTAGTTCCCACAGCTAAAATATTCATAGGATTGTTTTTAATCTTTTCAATTAATTCTTTTGAGATTTCATAATATTCCTTATGCATTACATGTTGTTCTATATTATCCACTTTAACAGGATTAAATGTTCCATAACCACAGTGTAGTGTTAAAAAATCAATATCTATACCTTTTTTAATTAGTTTATCTTTTAATTCATTTGTGAAGTTAAGACTTGCAGTTGGTGCAGCAACAGAACCTACATCTTTTGCAAATACGGTTTGATATCTTTCCTTATCTTCAGTTTGATCCTCTCTCTTCATATATGGAGGAAGTGGAGTATGTCCATCGTTTTCAAGAAACTTTGCAACATCAATATAGCTTTCAATTGGAATAAACTTTCGATTTAATAGAAAAGATATAACACACTTACCTTGAGGTAATACATCTTCAACAATTATCGATTTATCAGTTGAAAGTTCAAATATTTCACCTTTTCTAATATTTCCTTTAAATATACATTCAATTCTATTCCCCTTATACCCAATATGGTTTTCTAGTATAAAGATCTCTATCTTTCCACCATAAGGATTCGTAAATTTAAGTCTTGCAGGAATTACCTTCGTTTTATTAAGTATTACTAATTCATTACCTTTAAGATATTTATCAAGATTGTAATATTTATCAAATTGATAGCTTTTTTTTGAGGTATCAAGAATTAGCAAATTAGATTCCCCTCTTATCTTTGGAGGATTCTTTGCTATATATTCTTCAGGAAGAATGTAGTCAAAATTATTTGTTTGCATATTTATTCATTGCTATCTTGTCTAGGAGTATATCAACTGTGAGAGAAATTAGCTGTAAAACAGAGGAAGATAACATAAGTAATGTAGCAAGTGGTACCACACTAATACCCTGATTTTGTGTTGGTACAAAATTTTTCATATCTGTATTTGTAGTTGCACTATTCAATACCTCATAATTTGTAAAACTAAATTGCTGCATAAAATATACATTCAAAATCAATATTATAGCGATAGGGGTGAGTAATAATAGAATCTTAGATAATACTACTAATGGATTCTTTCTCGCCTTAATTCTTGCACTTCTAAAGAATATGAGGTATAGGAAGTAGAAGTAATCAATAAAGACTACAAAGCTTAAAACTCCAGAAGATGGAACAAGTAATGCAAAAAGTGTAATAATCAATAAAACTATTCCCAAATAGTAGCTTAATTTATTCAGTCTATACATTTGTCCAGTAAGAGAATTTGAGAGTAGAAAGGCAAAGTGAATCGCAAATGGTAGCAAGAAAATAAGTTGTAGTATAATTAGGGCACTCATATGAACAATATATTTACTAAAACATTATTAGCATATTTACGAGTCTGTGCAAAGCTACAATTAAGAAAACACAGACCCTATATTATTGGCATAAGTGGTTCAGCAGGTAAAACCTCAACAATGCAGGCCGTTTACGCAATATTAAAAGATTACAAAAAATGTAAGTATTCTAAGAAAGCAAACAGTCATACAGGAATTCCTCTTGATATTTTAGGTTTACATCCAAAAGATTACACTAAAGCTGAATGGATTAAACTTGGAATTCTTTGTATATGGAAGCTAATTACAAACTGGGAGAAGTATGATGTATACGTTGTAGAAATGGGAGTTGATGATATCAACGAGCCTAAGAATATGAAATATTTACTTAAAATTCTTGTACCAGATATTGCAATATACCTAAATGTTAATAGTGTTCATGGTGGAAATTACGAAACAAAAGTAGATACCAAACTATTACTAGAACATCCTTTAGAAAAAACAAACTATCTAGATCACATTAAGGATTTGATTGCTAAAGATAAAAATCTATTAATTCAAGCAGTAGATAAATCAGGTCTAGTTATTTTAAACTCTGATGACAATAGAGTACTAGAGAGTAAGGAATTAGCAACTGCAAATTCTTACTTAGTCAAAGAAATACCTGAAAAAGAAGCTAGAATGTTAATAGCTGATGAAAAACTTGAAGCATTAATGAAAAAAAATGTTAATGAAGAAACAACAATATACTACTCCAATCCAAGAAACCAGGGTGGATTTGCCTTTGATTTAATACTAAACTCAAAACTCTATACTATTCATTTCCCAACATTAATACTTCCAAAACATTTTGCAGTTACTTTTGCATCTGCATTAGCAGTTGCTTACTACATGAAAATAGATATGGAAGGAGCTATTGAATCATTAATTCAAAATTTTGAAATGGAACCTGGAAGAAGCACAATATTCAAAGGTATTCACGACAGCATAATTATCGATTCCAGCTATAATTCAAGCAAAGAATCATGTATGGATATGTTG
>JBAXKR010000126.1:0-2972 GCA_037135235.1 bacterium
TATTCCTCCTGATTTATCCAATGCCACACTTATAATTGAATTACTCCCAATGTTTATTTTGTAACCAGTTAAATATGTCGTTGCATATTTACTATTGACTGGAACACTTTGCAAATAACCTGCTGTTACTAAATCATCAATACTAATCCCTTCTGCAGGACATGTTGCTACTGAGAATTTACAAATACTGTAGTCACTACTTGCTTTTGAAATTAATCCTGTGGGGAAATTACCTTTATGCTCTAGAGAATATGCATCAATTGCTTTTTTTATAGAATTAATGGGTTAATGGAAAGTTTGCGTTGTTTTTTTAGCAATTTCTTCTTTGATTTAGTAGGTAAAAATACCATGAAATCATCGCCAACTTTCGGGTTCTTTTTAACCCTCTATGCATACTAATTTTTTGTTTTAAATGTGAGAATTCTGACTCAAGACCATTTGTATCTTTATCTAGGTTTTCATGCTCTAGATACAAAAACAAATGATCTCGCGATGTTTTTAACATTCTAAACGCGAACCTTAAATTTTTGTGTGTATACCACCATGCTTTTGATCCATCTTCTTTAATCCCATTAGTTCTCTCGTTGGTAGTTTCTCTATACCTAACCTCACACCTTTCAAACCATTTTAACCATATGTTAGCTTCATATTTTGTTGTGATTTTATTTAAATAGCTAACTATCTCATACAAATCTATACCTGCTTTTGTTTTTGGATTTTTTGTAAGCAAACTCTTACATCTT
Organism: bacterium; assembly: GCA_037135235.1. Classification (GTDB taxonomy): domain Bacteria; phylum Patescibacteriota; class Dojkabacteria; family JBAXKR01; genus JBAXKR01. The sequence continues at coordinate 744 of JBAXKR010000126.1, forward strand.
CTTTGAGTATGTACTAAACATCTTTGATGAGGTATTGTTGGTAATATATATTTTACTACTGATACCAAACTACCATGCCAATCTGAGGTTACTGCTATCACCTCATAATTTAATTCTTTTAGTCTAGAGAAAACAATTAAATAGTTTTCAAAACTTTCTCTTTTAAAACATTGCCAGTAAATTACTTCTTTATTTACTTTAACTACTATTACACAATCCTCTCCATAATATTGTGCATCTATTTTTATACTTACTAATCTTTTCTTTTTTAGCTTATTTTGATTTGGAGTTTGCTTTAAGTAAATGTCAAAATATTTACCTAGTGTTTTACTTGTGACATTGTTTGTTAGATGGTCTTTACATAATCCTTTTAATATCCAATCCTTAAACTCACGAATGTATCTTTTTCTTAATTTTGAACTAAATGTTGTATTACAATCATTACATTTATATCTTTGAGTTTTGTTCTTATTTATACTCCACTTTCGGGTCTTAAAACTACCGCAATTTGTACATGGATTTCTACGTTTTTTTTCTCATTAGTTAATTCTTAAATTAGTTAATCACTTCAAAGTATACACTCAATCTACCTTTTCAAAGGAAAAAACAACGCGATTTTACCATTATCCCAATAATCTAGTACTGCACCTGCAGCCCTTATAAACTGTTCATCTTCTCCTGGAACCAAACTATTACTTAAATCTTCAAGAACACTAGGTGTTCTCATCCAATCCTCACATGTATCAAGAGCTGTTCTCGTATCTTGAGGTGAAACCATATCACCTGTAGTAAATGCTTTTGCCTGTTCTAATAAAGTCTGGGCTCTAATAGGACCAATACCAACAACATGTGATTCTAGATAATGCCCAACATCGCTATGTGGTGCTTCAACAATTAATTTTTCGAATCCAAAATAACTCATGCAGTCTTATTAATATATTAAGATTATATCACTTACTATCCTATAGTTAAAATAAATCAATCTCATTTCCCAATTCCTCGTTCTTGCAATATAATATCTAATAGTTACTTAACCTCTTAGTGTCAAAAAACATGGCGGTTGTTAACATCAAACAAAAACTTTCCCTTTTCACAGAATACTGGAGTCCCAAAATTGTTGGAGAAATGAACGATGATAAGATTCAAGTAGTAAAATTAAAAGGTGAATTTACTTGGCATAAGCACGAAATCGAGGATGAATTATTTTATGTCATTTAAGGAAAATTATTAATACATTTTAGAGATAGAGTAGAGGAACTAAATGAAGGAGAAATGCTAATAATCCCACACGGTATAGAACACAAGCCAGAAGCACCAGAAGAAGTACACATAATATTAATCGAACCAAAAGGCACAGTAAATACCGGAGATGCAAAAGATTCAGAACTCACAGCAACAGAAGCTAAGATTTAGTTTGTATTTAATTGTCATCCCAGAAGTTAGGTGAATCCAAAACTTGTTTTTGGAAATGAACCTTACTATCCGGGATCCATAACAATATTTGGAATTAGATTCCGGATAGTAACTAATACTAATTTTCGTTTCACTCAACTAAGTATTACTAACTTCCGGAATGTCAAATAAAAGTTAACAATATGGAAAAACTAGACTACAAAATTCGAATAGCCAAATCAATGAAAGACGAACTCGGGATCCTCAAAGTTCGTGACACAACATGGGCAGAAACCTACGCAAATCCACGACTTGGCATCACAAAACTAATGATCCAAAATCACCTTAAGCGGAAATTTAACGAGGTATATATCCAAAGATATTATGAAACCCTCAAACAAAAGAATATTAAAAACTGGATAGTTCAAGATTCAAAAAAAGAAATAGTAGGATGGTTATTTTGTTCAAAGGATACAGAAATAAAGGGAAGTATTGGGATGTATCTTTTGCCAGAGTTTCAAAGTAAAGGAATTGGAAGTAAATTAATCGAAAGAGAAATAAAATGGTTAAGCAAACTAAAATATATAGAACTTGAGGTTGTTTCATATAATGAGAAAGCAATTAAATTTTATAAGAAATTTGGATTCAAATTTACAGGTAATAAATCAGATTTTAAAATTGGAGATTATACTTTAAAGGATGCAAGGTTAGAGATGAGAAAGACTTTGAGAAACTAACTGACATAGAAATATTTTTTTCTTTGTCATCCCAGAAGCTAGATGAATCTGAACAAAGTGAAGAAATGAATCTTGCTATCAGGGATCTAAACTTTTATTC
>JBAXKR010000127.1:0-2863 GCA_037135235.1 bacterium
AAAAATATACAGAAGTAATAATATGGTGATAATAGATACAACTGAAAAAGTATATGGTAAAAAACTACTAATAATTTCAAGGATATAATAACTTGAACTTATTATTGAGATTAGTAAAGTTAGAAGTATGACTAACGAAATGCAAATTAGAAATAATTGTATTTTTTCTTTATTTTTTAATATGTATTTAGTTATTTTTTTCATACAAACATCTAACTATACAATTAAAATATAGTAACTTAAATAATGGGTATTTGAATAATTATGAAGGAATACAAATGCTAAGAAATCAAACTTTAAGTGAACCTCGAAACCCCCTTCCACTATAGTAAGACTCGGAACCGTTATGGTAAACAAATACTGTATCATACCTTCTATCAGCAAATATTGCTCCACCAAGTTTTCTAATATTAGATGGTGTTTCAAGCCAACTAGAAGTACTTAAGTCAAAAGTACCTAATTTTTGTAATCCCCTATATTCTTCTTCCGATAAGAGTTTAATTCCCATTGCATTTGCCATATCAACAGCATTATTTTTAGGTTTAAACTCTTTTCTTGATTTTAATGCTTCATGGTCATAACAAATACTTCTACGCCCCTTTGGAGTTTCCTTTGAACAATCATAGAATATATATTCGCAAGTCTTTTTATCATATTCAACGAGATCTGGTTCACCACCTGTTTTTTCCATTTCATTTAACGACCATATTGCTACATAGTTACTCTTCAGTTTTGATTCTACTTTTGACCATTCAAGTCCTTTGTGTAAACAAATATTCTTTTCAAAACGAGATTTCAATAATACTAGTAGTTCCTCTGTTTGTTCTTTATTAAGTTTCTTATTTAATTCAGATTTTGACACATTGTTACGATAATAAATAAAACTACAATTTACTAATAATACTTAATATCTCTTAGTCTCCATCTCTGAATTGTTTGTGATATTCAGCTAGTAACCTAATCCTTTCTTCTTCACTAACGCAATCAATTCTTTCAACCTCATCTATTGAATATTTATCTATTATTTCTGAAAACACTTCTGTTGTTGGATATTTCAACTGACTAACATAGTTTGTTTTACCCTCTGTAATACTTTGTGTATTAAACCTATCTACCGTAATTTTATGATTATCAACTTTTAAGATATGTCCACCAACAACAACTGCCTTCCATTTTATTTTGTCACACATTGTTGAATGTCCTTCTAAACTATCATTAGCAACAATAAGCCCTAGTTTTTTTGAATAAATGAATTGCCAGCATTCACCAATAGGTATTCTTTCTACACTCATCGTTGGAGGTTTTTCATTTGAAGTCTCTTGCATATTATTAATTTAACTAATTAATTATGTCTAATTTTTAGAAAATAGGCTTAATGCTGACTGATCATATTTTTTAACAAGAGAATCTATTTCTTCAAAATTAGCCATTAATTTTGTTCTATCATCACCACTAATTGGTGTCTCGTTATTCTCAATGAGTAAAAGGATTTCTTTAAGCTTTAAAACTAAAAGGTCTCTATTTTTTCTAAAGTTTACAGCTACATCTTCCATATATTAATACTAATAAATAATGGAATAAATTTACACTGCTTTTTATCCAAAGACAAATGATATATTATTAACAAATTTTAATTCTTAACTTGAAAAATTGGATAGTACTACTTTATTAGAACAAAACGAAAAACTTAGAAATCAATTCTGGAGTAATATTGGTAAAATTGACGAAAAGGTAATCTCTACAATTATTAACCCAGCATTTCAAGGTCAGATGACTTGGCCCAATATGCATGAGCTATATATTGTAATTAGAACTAAAAATCGAAATATAATCTCAACAGACGGATTTTCGGAATTTACTGGATTAGAGCTATATACAGAAACTTTTGAAAAAGATCCTGCAAATGGATGGGCAAGAGAATTTGTAAGACAAGTTTCACTAAATGCTTGTCCACCAAACTCAATAACACCTACACTTGATAAGTATGGAATATTTTCTATGGAAGTATATGATGTACCTGTACCAAGTACCTTTATATCTAAAGATGAAAGAATCGGATTACTAGTTGGGATGAATAGTTCAATTGTTCCTGATAAACTATCTATTAATAATTCAGGCATTCAATATGTATCACTAACACTGTTAACATTAGCAGAACTTGAATATATTACTGTAAATGGTACTTCTGGAAGAACTGAAGTAATAAATAGATTAAAAGAAAAAGGATATAATGCGGTTTCAGATATTACTAGAAAAAGTGTTATATAATTTCTAATTCAATTGGTAAAATTCAAATTAAACAAATCTCTTGATAAAACAATGTCCCTTGAGTTCCTCTTTATGCCTATGTTTGCCGGTGTAGATTTTGGTAAGGCTATATGGAGTTACCATCCTAAACTTAAAAATCAAAAGGATAGTAAGTATATATACAATTACTTTGATGAATACTACAAAGAGAATAATTCAAAACTAGTTTTAAAGTGTAAGCTATTTCAAAACCAATGGGATAAAGTTGAAAAACAATATATTAATGAGGTTACAAAGCTATTTAATGGATTTAGTTTCCCTAAGGGTAAATATATTGGATATCTATCTACATATGATTGTAATCCAAGATTTCTTGATACAAAATGCTTTCAATTATTCTATAAAGCTAATAGTAGTGTAGCCACTACAGCACATGAACTTATGCACTTTATATTTTATGCATACACTTCAGAATATTTTTCAGATATTGTTAAAAACCTTAATCCAAATGATGGGTTATGGTGGGATGTAGCAGAGGTGTTTAACACCGTTATTCTCACAAGTAATAGCTTTGAAAGTTTACTTGGTTCAAAAGAAAACTCTGGATATCCTGATC
>JBAXKR010000128.1:0-2842 GCA_037135235.1 bacterium
AATATTGGCCATCCAAGATTAATAGAGGCTGGTTCAGTTTTAACTTTAATTTCAGTAGCTTTTCCACTTGTATCTTTGTATGAAACATTTAGTGATTTATATCTATTATCTGAACCTGCAAGTTTAGTAAAATTTACAGCATCTGATAAATCTTTTCTTTGATACATATTTTTTGTATATGGAACAAAGCTTCTATCTTTCACTACATCTCCAGTCATTGATGTTAAATCACTAAGTGTTAAAGAATTGAAGGGGAGTATTGCACCTATTAATGGATTATTAATAAACTGATCTACAAATGTATATCTGTATTCCTTTGCTTGTTTATCTGTGTAAGCAACTACTGTATCAAAATTGTTACTAGAATTTCTTACAGCATCTCCACCTTTACTAAATACATCTTCTGGTCCACTTTCTAAAACAAATAATTTCTTTTTTCTACCTTGAGCATACTCTAAACCTTGCTTAACATCGGCAACTGTATATAGGTTTGTTGCTATTCCATCAAGCTCACCAAATATTGCACCGCACTTTATCATTCTTGAAAAATATCCACCCTTTGCACCATTACAACCACCACCTCCACCACCAGATGCATTACTTGGAGCATCATAATATTTTAGTGCTGTTGCACCTTCAGCTCCATCTGGTACATTTTGAACTTCAGGAGATAATAAATTTATTCTACTTCTAATTCCAAAAAAGAATGCTTCTTTAGGCATAGCTCCACTTGCAGCAAGACCTGGATCAGTAATTCCTAATTCAGTTAAATTTTTATTTACAGCATAAGAATCAGAAACTTCATTTATTAATGCATTCATAAAAGCAGTTTCACCAGAAGGTGTTCTCCATTCAGCTGCATTTGGTTCATTATGTCCTGCAATTACCCAAAATGGTGAAGTCTTTGCTCCTCCACCTTGATCATCCTTCATTAATACATAAGAAAGGAGTGTTAAATACTTTCCAATTTCTTTTCCATCTTTTGCCATTTGAATATCATCGGCTCCTTGAGGCCCTAATCCTACACATTCTGCTCCATTACAAAGTCTAATAATTACATTTGTTCCTGATTTTCTAAAATCTTGAATAAGTTTTTTAATTTTAGTAACTCCTTCGTATCCATTGATTTCATTGATATCTTTTAATACTGTAAGTACCCATCCAAAATTTAATCCTCTGTTATATGTATAGTTTCCTGCATCATATTTGATAAGGTCTCCAATATTTGCAGCAGAGTTTGCACCAAGCTTACAAGATGTAGTTGGAGTTCCAGCTTCAGATGCTTCTGTTACTCCACTTACAAAACTTGCAGCAGATTTAGGTGCAAGAGTGCTAACAGCAAGTGCTTTGGTACTTGATAAATATCCAAACAAGAAGAAAATGAATAGGGAAATAGGGATAACAGATAATACTATATATATACTACTTTTTTTACTGACAACAATCTTCAAATTCTAAGTCTTAAAAGTATACTGTAATTATATATATTAACTCTAACGGAGTAAACAAAATCTGTTAATATGTGGAAACGTAATTAAAACCGGACGGTCGAATACGCAATAGAAACTGGACTGATAAAATGAAAGCGAAGAATAATTAAAATATTAAGTACAAGAGATGAGAGTAAGAGAATTAAAAAAAATGCAATTGAGGAGTATTTGCATGGGAAGATAGACATTTCTGAGTTCCAAAGGATAACTAAATTAGGTAGAAGTAGTTCTTACGAATTAATTTCAAGGTACAAGAAGTATGGGGAGGAAGGAATAATTCATGGGTTAACTGGTAAGGTTGGTAATCACCGAAGTAATTACTATGATGAGATTGAAGAAGAAGTAGTTGCTTTGTACAAAAAGAAATACCCCCAATTTAGCCCTACACTCTTTGCAGAATACTTAAATGATGATGAACATATTAAGATAACCCACGACAAAGTTAGGGAGATATTAATCAGAAAGAATCTTTGGAAATCCCATAAAAGAAAGCGTGAACAGTTAAGATACAGAAGAATACCCAAGGAACATATGGGGGATATGATCCAATACGATGGTTCGTATCACAAATGGTTTAATGACGAAGAGTATTGTCTTCTCTTAGGGGTAGATGATGCTACAGGCAGATTAATGTTAGGAATATTTTGTGAAGGAGAAGGTGTCATAGACACCTTCGTCTTCTGGAAGAAATACATTGAGAAGTATGGTAAACCAAGGATAATATATGTAGATAAGTTTTCTACATACAGTCAAAACAATACAGATGATCCCAAAGCAGAGACAGAGTTTGAAAGAGCATGTAGAGAACTAGATATTGAATTAATTAATGCAGAATCTCCCCAAGCAAAAGGAAGAGTAGAAAGAAGTTTTGGTACTCTTCAAGATAGACTAACAAAACACCTATGGTTGAAGAATATTCATACTTTAAAAGAAGCTAATGAAGAACTAGAAAGATATCTAGAAATCTTCAATTCTAAATTTGAAAAGATACCTACATCACAAGAGGATTCACATAGGAAGAATACAGATGATTTAGACAAGATCTTCAGCATTAAAGAAGAACGAGTAATAGCTAATGACTTTGTAATTAGCTACAACAACAAGTTACTTCAGTTAAAACCAACTGGTACCTATGCAATCAAAAGAAAAGAAAAAGTAATAGTTGAATTAAGATTAGATAATTCAATTAAGATTTACTCACAAGAAAGAAATGGCTACATAAACTTTGAAGAAATACCTAAAAGGATTAAGAAAAAACAATTAGTAACAGTCCTCAAGAAAGGTATGGTAACAATGAGTCCATGGAGAAGAACAAACAACATCTTTTTTAAAAGAAAAGTGAAAAAGGTACT
>JBAXKR010000129.1:0-2828 GCA_037135235.1 bacterium
CTATATGCAATTTCATCTTGTATTACAACAAACCAACTTTCTTTATTTTCTTTTTCTTTTTATTCCTATTTAGCGGTTAAGGTAATAATAATTTACCTAAAATATGAATAACCGCTGAAAGGCGGTTTTTTTACATCTAATTTTTTTAATGATTAAAGTTAAATACATAATCAAAACTAAGGACAATACAGTAATCAAATATTTTAAGGAATACAAAGCCAGATCTCCACCAATATTTCTATACTCCCAATTAATAATATTTATTAACTTAATATAATGGAAAATTTAAATAATCAAAGCAAGGAAAGAAATATAGGAAATATTCAAATTGAACAAATGAACATAAATGATAGTGATTCATGGTGGAATATTGCATCTAGTGCTTGGCCAGGTGTTCCTAGGAATTCTGATAAGGAACTTATGTCCCTTGGTAAATCAGGTACTTGCTTAATTGCTAAAGAAAATGGAGTTCCAATTGCCGGTATGGTTGGCCTTATAAATCTTGAATCTAATTACTCCCCAAGTTTAGTTGTTCATATGCTTGGAGTATCTAAGGAATATCAAGGAAAGGGTGTAGGAAAGAAATTAATGGAAGCTTCCTTTGGAATGATAAAAGAAAAAAATGTAGAAGTGCCAAAGATATTGTTATCTCAAGATACAAGTCTACTTCTTCCTGAACAATATAGTGAATGTGTAGAAATTACAAAATCTCTAGGAAATGAAGATATTCCAGTTCAACATGACTATATTGCTATTACAAAAGATAATGTTCTAAGTCGAGGTCTTTTAGATAATGGAAGATTAGTTGGCTATACACTCAATGTACTAAGTTTAGATGTAAATTCTTCAGTAACGAATATTAGAAGTAATTCAATACAAGGATATGAAGAAAAATTGAGTAATCTAGAATCTCAAATACATGTGAATAAAGGAGAAATAAAAACAATAGATATTGTAAAGTTAACTTCAGATCCGCTTAAAGTTCCTAATGTGAAGTTGTATCTGGGAATGGGCATGGTTTCAAATACATATATTCCTGATCTATATAGCTATAGAGGAGCAAGTTTAGGATTACCTGCTGACAGACTTCTATATAGTGCGAATGTTAATTCTGCATGGGTCAATGGCTACACAGTTCCAAGTATAGTAGAATATTTGAATTGTCCAAAAATTACTTTGGAATCAAGTTCATATAGAAGTGATGATTCTGTAATACTTCTCGAAATGGGTAGAGAAAATTCAGATGATACTTATCTTAAATCAGCAAGAGATCTTCATATTAATAAATTACCTTTGTTATTTGATCAAGGATATACAGCCGTATCTTCAACAAAACTAGGAGATATAAGCTATCTAGTATTACTTGCAAATTACAATCAAGATGATCCGAATTGCCTAATTAATTCATTAACCAAAATGCATGAAAATTAAAAGTGCAGAAATATTAAAACTAGTAATTCCACTAAAATCCCCATTTATTACTTCCTTTGGTAAGCTTACAGATAGATCAATTGTATTTGTAAAGCTATATGATTCATCAGGAGTAATAGGTTTAGGAGAATCGGCTAATATGGACTTCCCAATATATGAACCTGATTTTAATACAGCAACTATTGCACTTCTTCGTGAGTTAATTTCTTCTCAATTAATTGGGAAAGAAGTAAATACAATTGAAAATCTTGAGAATTGTTACAAAAATATTAGGGGGAATAATATTGCAAAAACTGCAATAGAGTCAGCATACTGGAATATTGAATCAATAGTGAAAGAAGTTCCACTAAACGTACTTTGGGGTGGAGTGAAAGATAAGGTAAATGTAGGAATAAGTATTGGACTTGGAAATTCTCTAGAAGAAAGCATAGATAAAGTTAAAAAATATGTAAGTGATAATAATCCAAAAAGGGTAAAGCTTAAGATTAGAAGGGGAATAGATTTGAAATATATAGAAAGTATTAGAAACTATTACCCGAAATTAAATATTCAAATTGATGCAAATGCTGGGTATACAATCAAAGATAAGAGTCTTTTCAAAAGACTTGATATGCTAAATCTTTCTATGATAGAACAACCTTTTGAATATAACGATCTTGTTGATCACTCAATATTACAAAGTGAGCTTAATACTCCTATTTGCCTTGATGAAAGCATTAGTAATTACCATATGGCAGATCAGGCGATTAAAATTAAAGCTTGTAAGATTATGAATCTTAAACCTCAAAGAGTAGGTGGGTACTATGAAGCAAAAAGAATAGCCAAGCTTTGTGAGTTAAACTCAATCCCAGTATGGTGTGGTGGAATGATTGAATCAGGATGGGGACAGTTATTCAACACTGCAATTGCAACACTTCCAAATTTTAACTATGACAATGATATTTGTCTTTCAAAGTGGTATTTGTTTGATGATATCTTGAAAAACGATATCAAAGAAAAGGACGGTGTGATTGACATCAAATCAACATATGATCTATTTGAAATAGATGAAAAGAAGTTTCAAAAGTACACGGTATATAGAGAAAATATTTCTTAAACTTTCCTAAATGAAAAATATAACTAAATCAGAAATAGTTAAACTCACCAAACGACTAATAAAGATTGAATCTACTAAAGATAAACCAGATAATCTTTTAAATGTTTTAAACATTGCTAAAGAATATCTTAAAGGATTTAAGATAGAAGAATTTGAAAATAATGGAGTAAAAAGTTTACTGGTATACAATACTAGTACAAGGCCAGATAGGTTTAGGGTGGTATTAAATGCTCATCTTGATGTAGTTATTGCCAATGATAATCAATATATTCCAAAAGTTATCACTAACAGACTATATGGA
>JBAXKR010000130.1:0-2802 GCA_037135235.1 bacterium
AATTAATTCCCTAGTTGTAACAGATGTATATATTCCAACTCTCCTAACACCTACTTCAGTTGCAATTTGATCTATCTCACTTGGAAGATGTTTAAATGCTTCGACACTCAATTCGTCATCAGTTTCTATCCTTTTTAATATAAAATATTTAGCTTTAACTAAAAATTTACCAATTATTTTCTTTACTTCAAGTTCACCAAGTCCTTTATCATCAACATTTTTGAGAACTGTAATCAATTTCGTTTTAATTGATCCAATTTCAAGGTTTTCTAAAATAGTATCAGTTTCAATTTTACTATCTACACTTTTAACAAGAACACTATCTAGTTTTTCAAGTGATTCGATTATTTCCCCTATTGCCTTAAAAGCACTTGATGGACTTGAGGATTTGTCGTAATCAACAGTTAGTGAAAATATGTTTTTTGATGTATCCATATCAGATTGCATAATAAATATTACTCTCTTTATGGAATGTATCAATAAGTATATTAGACGAATATTAAAGCTATATTAGTGGGAATTGTTTAATTCTTTAAAGTTCTTTTTTTGATTTCTTCTTTTGCCATTTGAATTCTCTTGTCAGATGGGACAGCAATAACAAAAAGCTTACTAAATAAAATGTTCTTAGATATTTTTGAATCTTTCATTTTAAGATTTCCTGTAATCACACCTTCAGGATTATTTACATTACCTATTGCATATCTATCCGCCTCATATTCAAATATCTTAGCACATTGAATATATACAATAGAAAATATCACTATAACTATTAAAGCAACTAGGAAGGGCAAATTTAATAACATAATTAATAAATAGGCTATCAAAAAACAGAATATATTTGTTGCAATTAGTTTATAGTTATGAAATTTCATATAGTGAGCAGATTCATGAAGCACTACCCATTCAAGTTCATCAAAGTTGAAGCTGGATAGCATCTTCTGTGAAAAGACCATGACAGGTTTTAATGGTCTTTGAGTAAGCATAAATCCAATCATATGCCTTTGCTCAGAAAGCTCTTTTATTGTGATGTTTAATCCAGTTTTTTGTTTAACAAGATCCGTCATTTTTTTATAGTCGACAATTCTCCCTTTTGATTTAGGTCTGAATAAGTTTCCTAGTAGGAATTTAATTTGTACCCAATTTGTTAACCCAAAGTACACAAGAATAATAATTATTATTTTTATAATTAATTTTATCACAATAATATTTTCAACTTTCCTTTTAATAACTCTATGATATAATTAGCACTACTTACTTTAGATTGCTAATAGCATGAGTAACAAAGAAACAAGAAACGATACAATTCTAATTCCATCAGTAATAGAGAAAACCAGAGATGGTGAACGATCTTATGATATCTATTCTCGACTTTTAAAAGATAGAATCATTTTTGTAGAAGGACAAGTTAGTGATGCACTTGCTAATAGTGTAATAGCTCAAATGCTATTTCTTCAAAAAGAAGCTCCTAATAAAGATATAACCATGTATATTAATACTCCAGGTGGATCAGTTAATGCAGGTCTTGCAATAGTAGATACAATGAACCTAATTAGTTGTGATGTTTCAACTGTTGCAGTTGGAATGGCAGCATCTATGGGAGCAATCCTTTTAACAAGCGGAACTAAAGGTAAAAGATATTCTCTACCTAATGCATCAATTCTAATTCACCAACCAATTGGAGGAACAGAAGGACAAGCATCAGATATTGAAATAGAAGCAAGAGAAATCCTTAGAATTAAAGATGTTCTAATGGAACTCATAGCTAAACAATCTGGACAAAAGAAAACTAAAGTATTAAAAGATTCAGATAGAAACTATTGGATGACATCTGATCAAGCAAAAGAATATGGACTTATTGATAAAGTACTTCATCCAACAAAGTAAGTAGGGTATAATCTTTTTGATGGACGCTTAGCTCAGCTGGTAGAGCATACCCTTGACGTGGGTAGGGTCAGAGGTTCGAATCCTCTAGCGTCCACCACATAAGTCCTTAACTTCAATAAATGAAAATCACTAAATTCGGACATTGCTGTATGCTAATAGAAGAAAAGAATGTCAGAATTCTTACAGATCCTGGAACATATTCAACTTCTCAAAATGTAGTTAAGAACATTCACTTCGTTTTGATAACTCATGAACATCCAGATCATTTACACATTGATTCACTCAAAACTGTAATTAATAACAATCCAAACGCAATAATTATTACAAACAAAGCTGTAGGTGCATTATTGGATAAACAAAACATAAAATATACGATAGTTGAAGATGGAGATAGTTTAGATTTAAGCGGAGTATTATTAGAAGGATTTGGGAAAGAACATGCTGTAATTTACAAAAGTATTCCAACTATTCAAAATACCGGTTACTTTATTGGAAACAAACTATTTTATCCCGGTGATTCATTTACAAATCCAAACAGAAACGTTGATATTCTATGTCTTCCTGTAGCTGGCCCTTGGATGAAATTATCCGAAGCAATTGATTATGCAATAGAATTAAAGCCTAGTATTTGTATTCCAGTTCATGAAGGAATTCTAAAAGTACCTGGAGGCACACATATGATTCCACCAAAAATACTTGAACCAATGGGAATAAAGTTTATGGTTCTTGAATTAGATAAGGAAACTGAAATACTTTAAATTGCTTTATTCATCACATAGTAAGTTGCCTTACCTTCTCCAATTGATTTAATTAATCCCAATTCAATTAACTTGTTGAAATCCTTGAATCCTGATGTTTTAGATCTTTTGGATATCTCAGCATATTCTCTTGCAGTAATTGAGCCGTGCTCTTTAATAT
>JBAXKR010000131.1:0-2786 GCA_037135235.1 bacterium
TTTAACTAAGATTTAGTGAGAGACGAATAATTATTCTATTTCTTAGGTTCTGTTGTACTGGTAGGGTTAGTTGATCCTTCTTCTGGTGTTGACTTTATTGAAGGAAGAAAACCTCTCACTAAGTTCATAGTAGTTAAAACTGTAAAGGTTACTATAAGAAAAATATCAGACATATATGAGACTTCAAACTTACTTCCCAAAAACTTAGTAAATATAATTACTGATGTTCCAATCGCAGAAATTATTCCAGCCACTCTGAACTGCTGAATAGGGTTTTTGGCTTGTTCCCTTTTGCTTTATATGAAATAAATATTGCTAATATATCAAATATTAATAGTAATTGCATTGTTAGAATGGGGAAAAGTTGATCTTTTAAATAGCCTTCTTAATATCCTTAATCAATATTTCTAAATTCTCATTTCCATTCCAATAATTTATCTTAATACTAAAAGCTAAATCAATGTGATCATGAATATTAATGTCAGATATTTTATCAACCATATTAAAACCAATAGCAGATATTGTTTGAGATGAAGTTGGATCTTGTAAACTTAGCCTTATATGTGTTCCCAGTTGTCCCATTTTGGAAATATTTACTACTTTTAAATTATTAAAGGAAAATACTGGTTCAGGATTATCCATTCCGAATGGTTCTAGAAGTGATAATTCTTTTGCAACTTTAAGTGTTAATTCTTCAATATTAGCTTTAAGGTTAATACTTAGTTCTTTTTCAATTGTTCCAGATTCTGAAACCGGGAAATTTATATTTGTATATTCAGTAATTTCTTTAATAAATACATCTAGCTTTTCTGGAAGAAGTGATAATCCTGCTGCACCACTATGCCCGCCAAATCTTAAAAGATGTTTTGAGTTATGAGATAGTGTTTTTGTAATATTAAATGATTTTGTACTTCTTGCTGATGCTGTTACTTTATCTTCTGAGATTGCAAATACAATACTTGGTCTAGCAAATTCTTCTGTAAGTTTACCTGCAATGAGGCCAACTATACCTTCAGGCCAATTCTTTCCTTGAACAGTAATTATTCTATTTTGAAGCATGCTTAGTGCTTGTGTTCTAGCTTCAATAAATAGTTCTTTTGTAATATTTTGTCTTTCAATGTTTAGTGAATTAATTTCTGTAGCTATTTTTTCAGCTTGAGTAGCATTTTGTGTACAAAGTAGTTTTACGGCATCAATAGCTTTCCCAAGTCTTCCTGTAGCATTAAGTCTTGGTCCAATTACAAACCCAATGTGATAAGTATCTAGTTTCTTTATTCTTCCATTTTCAATTAATCCTGAAACTTTTAGTAGTTCTAATAGACCAATCCTTTTAGTATTATTTAATCTTTCAAGTCCAAATTTTACAAGTTTTCTATTCTCATCTAGTAGTGGCATTAAATCACATATTGTAGATATTGCTACTAGATCTAGATACTCATTTGGATCAAAGTCTTTTAGTTTTGTAAAATCGTTACATATTTGACATACAAGTTTCCAAGCAACGCCAGCTCCTGATATATTTTGAAATGGATATTTTGATCCTGGAAATCTTGGATGTACTATTGCTTTAGCTTTCTTTGAATATACAATTTTTTCATCTACTTTTTTCATCTCATGATGATCTGTAATGATGAAATCAAAATCTCTATACCACTTATCATCAATCAAATCATTATCCTTAACTCCACAATCTACAGATATGATTAAGGGTTTAGATTTACCGTCTTGTTTACTTAATATTGCACCAAGTGATTCATTTGATAGTCCGTATCCTTCATCTATACGAGATGGAATATATGGAATTACATTTGCACCACATTTAAAAAACAAGAAATCAAAGAGTATTGATGTTGAAGTTATTCCATCAGCATCAAAATCCCCATGAATAATTATTGGATTATTATTATTTATTGCTTCAATTATTGTCCTCGATGCTATTTCAATATTTGGAATTAGGCTAGGGGAGTAAAAATCACCTTTTGGAAAAAGAAATTCATTTAAATCGACAATACTAATTTGTGATAATAGGTCTAAGACAATTCTGCTTAATTGATGATCAAGCTTTTTATTTTGTTTTTGAAGTGAAGTTGAAGTCTTCTTTTCAGGTTCACTTAAGTATATCCATTTCATTATTGGTGTTTTTTAGTCCTTTTCAAACCATTTGAAGAATCTTTTAAGCAGTATAAAGGAAATTGCTATTAGACCTACCGCAATTGCTATGAAGATAATAGCTTTGAAAGTATTAAATATTAGTAAACTACTTTGATATTCACTTGTTTGAGGTACTATTTCTAAATCTTTATTAAATGTTAATTCAATTGAAGATACCTCAGGATAGTTTGCTTCATTTTGCCATGCTTGTACTCTTACATATACCTTATTCACTCCTTCTTTTAGTGGCCTAAAGTTATATGTCAAAACTAATGGTTCACCTTTTTTAATTGTTCTAAACTCGCTACTTTTTTCTGAAAGTTTTAAATATTTGTCATCATAAGTCCAACTAATCTCAAGTCGATCTGTATCTATTGATGAAGTGATACTAAGTTTTACAGGTTCTGATTTATCAAATATATTTTGAACTTGTTTTTCAAGTGTTAAGTTAAGAGTTTTTAAAGCACCATAACTTGCACTTGAAGTACTAGATGAAATAGAAGAATTAGTATCTGAAAAAGCACTAATAGATGATTCTGAAATAACTTGAGGTCTAATTAATCCATCATTAGTTGATGAACTACTACTAATCTCAGTTACTACTGCAAAAACATTTGAATGAAATATAAGTAGAC
>JBAXKR010000132.1:0-2771 GCA_037135235.1 bacterium
ACTTCTTCAAAGAACTTATTCATTTGTTCTATATATGGAGTAACCATTTTCTTATGTTGTTCCACACACTCTTTTATTCTATCTACATATTGTATTCTAAACATTTGTAATTTTATTTCTTTTGTATCTCTACAATCCAAAGGATTAAACTCTCTTGGCGAATAATATGTTAGTGCTGGAAATCTCATTTCTGTTCCATATGAATTAGTATCTATAACTACATTTATCTTTGCCCCAAATTTATCTCTTGTTCTTGAAACAAGAAACCACTTATTCATATTGGTTTGAAGTTCTGGTGTTAAATTAGTTATATAATATATCTTCTTATGATTTGAATTTATCGCTTCATATTTTTCTGTAAATTCTTTTTGTTTTATAGTCATCTTATGTTTAACTAAAAGATTTATTTTCTTTGCTTGTTCAAATGCATTAAATATATTATCATACTTTTCACTTACATTTGTATCATTACTTAACTTTTTCATTTCTGCATCTATCTCTTTAATCTTTTCTGGAATTAATAGTTCCTCATATTGTTTAAATATATCACTCATATTAATTCCTCCAACTTGTTTATTATTTTTTCATATCTTTTTAATATATTTTCATTTTCATCTTCGCATATTCCGTCATATCCCAATTCCATTAATTCGATTATATCTTTTAGTTCTTTAGTTGATACTTCTATTTTCATTTTTTCACTTCCAATATGTCCATTATATAACTATGAATTTTAACTCTCTCTTCTGTTGTTGGTTCAAGAAATACTTCTATATCAATGATACCATTTATCTTATCAATTACTTTTACATTAAATGTTTTATTATTATAATACACTTGCATATAGTTTGTTATTAATGTATTTTTAATTCTATGTTTCATTTCAATGCCTCCCTATCAAATACTACACTTTGTCCAAACGTTGGTTTGAAATCTTCTGATGTTAATACAAACAATGTATTGTTAAATCTTTTACATTCATTTATATCCGACATACCATCTGTGAAACAAACTAATATATTTGGTTTGCTTTTTGCTGCATACTCAAATACTTCTTTGTGGCTTGTTCCTCCACCACCTGTTGGCTTTAATGATTTTACTTTGTGCATATTAGAATGATTGAACTTTGACTTTGATGATATTTCTGTGTCGTGGAACATCACTTCTAATTCTATATTATTGTGGGCACTTGTTATCTTATATATCTCCCCCAAGAATAAAGCTAATTCTTTATTTCCTATTGAGCCACTTGTATCTATTGCTGCCGATATCTTTATGTTTTCTTTATTGGTATTTGGAAAGTATATTCCTGTTGATATAAACTTTCTACTTGGGCGTGCATATGTGAAGTCGTGTTGTATTTCATTTGTAATAAATCTATATAACATTTGACTCCAATTCAATTTCTTATTCAACATCTTATCAACAAGTCTTTCTAAATCTCCTTTTAATTTTCCTCTTGACTTTGCAAAGTATGCTGCATCTGTTAATACTTGTTTCCAATCTTTTTCTCCTTCTCCTTGTCCTTCTTTATTTCCATTAACATCTTTACCATCTTTTCCCATGCCACTTTGTTCTTTACTCTTTCCTTCATAGATATGAATATCCCAACTATCTCCTTTTATTTTATCTGCTACTTCAAACAATTCATTATAAATTGTTTCAGCAACTTTTTTATCAATATCTTTAATTACTTTTTTGTTTGCAACATAAGTATTGTTCGCTGACGGCATAATACATTTTGGTGGTAATTCAAATTGATTATTAATCAACATATTATTAATTAATAAATCAGTTGCTATATTCCATATATTTAATTTTGAATATATTTCTATATCTTTATTCTCATCAACAATTCCTGTTTCAAATCTATTTAAATGCATTAATACACAATGCATTGCCTCGTGGGCTAATACTGCTTTCAGTTGTTGTTCTGGAAGTTTTAATACAAACTCTTTATAATAATAACAATTTCCTTTTTTATCAACTGCCATAGTTGGCTCTGAACCTTCTCTATGTGCTGTAAAAAACTCTGCTGGTTTTTCAATTAACTGCATATGGTTAATTACAAAACTAAAGAATGGTTGTTCATCATATAATTTTATTCTTGCTCTAATTAAACATTGTTCTGCCGTCATGCCCATTAAAATTCCTCCTTATTTTTTTCTTCTTCGTGCAAGTCATCTAATTTTTTCCATAAATCTTTTCTCTTACAGAAGTTTATCCACCATTCAGTATTTATTAATATTTGACTCCAATTTACCCATTTTCCATTTTCATTTAATTCTTTTTTTACTCTGCGTAAAGATACTGCCATATCTTTTAATTCCATACTACCCCAAGCATTAAGTAAATCATCTAATGGTTTTTTATTACTTAAAACTTCTTGTTCTAATTTAATAATCTCCATATTTATTCCTCCCTATTTAGATTAAGGGAACTATCCCTTAATCCATTATATACTTACTATATTCTCTTGAAAGAATTTCCCACTCTTTCAATTTTAACATCTGTTCAAAGAATGTTCTTGGCTTATATGCCTTGCACATCTTCATAGATATAACCGTGAATTCTGGTTCTAATTTAATCCAAATCTTACATATGTTCTGTAACAACTTTGGATTTTTATTATATCTATCTGCGAATGCCCCTGCTATTGCATACTTCATATTAACTTCTTTTGGAGATTTAAAATCATCTGGATTTTTAATCATACCATCTATATCTAATGCTGCTGCCATCTTATGAAATGCTATATACTCGTGAGCAAT
>JBAXKR010000133.1:0-2730 GCA_037135235.1 bacterium
TTTAATATATATATGTAACAAAATAGTTATTAATCCAAATAGTTTCTCATCCAAAGCTCAGTAACTAATATTCTCCAAAATATTAATCCATCTCCTTGAATATTATCAGGATTAATAGTCCATTTCTTAAACATGGTATTAACTGCTTTTGTGTCATATATTCCTCTAGATTTGAATATGTCTGATTCAAAAATGGAAAGAATTATTTCCCCTTTATCTCTCATCCAAGCTTGTTCGGGATTAGTAAATCCAATCTTACTTTTTCTAAGTCTATTAAGTTCAGGCATATGTCCCTTCATTGCATTTCTATACACATAGCGAGTATATCCATTCTTAATTTTCTGATCAATTGGCAAATTAAAAATATATTCAACTAAATCTGAATCTAAAAATGGAACTCTAGACTCAATGGAGAATGCCATTGAATTCTTATCCTCATAACGAAGTAGGTTAGGAGTAGAGTACTGTGTCACATCATTGAAAAGTCTTTCATTTAAATTATCTGATGCTTTGTAATTGTATTTATATTTTTTTCTCTCTTCTAATAAGAAATCATTCATTGATAACAAATTAGTTTTTGAAGATAACTTAGATAAAACTAAATCTCCTAAGTATTTCCCATATATTCCAAAAGACTTAACAAGTTCTCTTGCAAGTGGAATATATTCGTTTTGATTAATTGCTGATGTTGCATATGATTTAAAGTATGGAAGATATCCTGCTAATAATTCATCACCTCCATTTCCAGATAACATTACTTTTACATATTCAGACGCTTTTCTATACACACTATAGTATGCATACGGTGCTGAAGATATTGTTGGTTCTTCTTGAGTTATGATCCATTCGTTAATTTCCTGCCAAAACTCATCTAAATTTGGATATACATAAATAGGGGTGCTATTTACATACTTTTCAACTTCATTAATATATTTACTTTCATCAATACTTTTACCAGGATAAAGTGCAGAGAAGGTATATAGGTTTCCAGATGTGTGGAGATCAGAACCTTCCAACATTAATTCTTTCATCACAGATACAACACCACTAGAATCAAGCCCACCAGAAAGTGAAACTCCAACTGGAACATCTGAAATAATGTGTCGTTTAATAGTTGATTTGTAAATGTCGTAAAATTCTTTGGCATATTCATCATCAGTTTTTTCTGATTTGAAATTAGGATTAAACTTAGGATTCCAGTATTTTTTAATCTCATCAACTCCAGTTTCACCTACTATCATGTAACAACCAGGTTGAAGTCTTTTAATTCCTTTGAAAAAAGTTTGCTCTGTCGAATCATGTACTCTAAACATAAGAAACTTCATTAAAGTCTCTTCATCATATTCTCTATGAATTAAGTTTGTTACCAATAGCGCTTTAATCTCTGATCCAAATATGAATTGACCATTTTCATTAAAGTAATACAGAGGTTTAATTCCTAGAGGGTCTCTTGCAATAAAGAGCTTTTTAATTCGTAAGTCCCATATTGCAAATGCAAACATTCCTTTTAACTTATCTAAAACATTGACTCCCCATTCTTCATATCCATGAAGGATTGTTTCAGTATCACTGTGATCAGTTGAGAATTGATATCCTAATGTTTGGAGTTCTTTCCAAACTTCCTGATAGTTATATATCTCTCCATTAAAAACAATACATACACTTTTGTCTTTGTTGTAAATAGGCTGCCAACCACTATTAGGATCAATGATGGATAATCTTCTCATTCCAATACTAAAGTAGTTATTAACTTCCATTCCTTCACCATCAGGGCCTCTATGCTCAATTGTTTCAAGCATTCCATGTAACATTTTTTCGTTTTTCCCACTAAAACCTGCTATTCCACACATATTATATTAACCAATAATATTTACAAAAGAAACATCAATATGATTAGGTGAATATTAACATTTTAAGAAAGAAAATTCTTCCTTTCACAAACATATCAATTCATATTCAACAAATTCACTCATTGATTGCCTCAAATCTTAAGAGTACAATCTCATAAATATTTTTTAGCCTACAAAAATGGCAATAACTGAAGCAGAACAAAAAACAATTACTGATAGTTTCATAAATTGTCATTCTGGAGTTCAATTAGTTACATTACAATTAACTGGTGAGTTAAACTTTACAAATCATTATGACGATAATGTATTCGGAGAAATGAAAGATCATCATATCGTTAAAGTAATTCCAACAAGAGTAGTAGTGCAAGATTTACCTCAGGATTGTGCAATAAAGGAAGGGAAACCTAGAGACGAAATAGAGGCACTATTTGGGAAAACTATAGTCATAAAAAACGGAGATATTGAAATCGTAGATATTCTACTTACAAGAAAATGTTTACTGCAATGTACAGTGAAAATTGCAGGGCAATGTGTATTCAAAAATAATTCAATAGCATATTTAAATAGACAAGGGGATAATGTACTTGAAGGAATGTCCCAATATCTAGAAAATAGTAAGTGATGTTAGTATTAAAATAATTAACATAACAGATTAAGAATTTGTATTCACTTACTAAACAGGTATATATATTAGATTGTATCTAGAAATCTAGAGTACTATAATCACAAACATCTAATTAAGAAGCAAAGAGAATATGTTCAATTATACTGAAAATCAAATTACACCTGATAGCCTTATTTACCAATTAACTGACAAAAATAGAAACAGAGAAAAAGATTTAAGAATAGAAAATATTGAAGTTATAAATAAGATTACAGG
>JBAXKR010000134.1:0-2669 GCA_037135235.1 bacterium
ATCCACCTTTTGCTTTTGCAGATATAGCTTGTTTAACCATAGTTAAATTAAAATTTTGATTAGTTGATACAGCACCACTTTCAAGTCCTAAATTAGCAGCAACTGCTAAAACTGAATTATCAGAATATGGATTAATTGCATCGTTTTTGGCATTAACTATAGTTTCTTTATAAACTTGTTGAGTATTAATTTTACCAACATTTTCTGGATCACTAATTGTTACACTAGATGATCCTGCTCCACCTTTAATTTCACCAGTTAATTGTAACTTAGCTAAATCAAACTCTCTTTGTGTAGCATCTCTTCCAAGTTGATATTGATCCTGATGTATCATTTTAGACCACTCAAAAGATTGTTGTTGCAACTGTAATCCTTCTGTATTAGGTTTATATTCTACATCAGTGTTGGTGTACGCTTGATCAGTGGCAAATTTTCTAGCATAACTGTCCTTAACTGCACCAACTCTTGTACCAGCAGGATTATTAACATATAACTCCATTGCTTTTTTTTGTAAAGTAGCATCATCAACTTTTTCAGTTTGAAGTTTTTTAAGATTATTAATATTTGTATTTCTTTGTGCTTTAATTTTATTAACAATATCAACCTCAGCTTGAGTAAGTCCTGTTTTATTAGTGGATTTAATATCCCTAAGTTTTTGATTAGCAGTATCTATTTCACCTTGCAAATCATCAAGTCCTTCATTATATTGATTAACATAAATAGATGAATAACTTTTGGCTAATGATTCTATTGCACTATTTTTAGTAAGATTTTTATCTTGTGCCATAAGATTTTTAACAGCACTTTCATGATTTAGTTCTGCCTCAATTCTAAATTGATTATCAAATTTATCACCAATTACATTATTAAACCAAGTTTTATATGGACCATATGATTGATCTCCATTTGTAGTTTTCTTAAGATAAAGTCCTTCAATAGTTTCTCTAGAAATATCTTTTAAACCAGAATCTTTTGCTAGTTTCATAGCATATATAACAGGATCTTCCCATGGACTAAAAGAATTAGAAGTAGTTTTTTCTATAGAGCCATCATCTCTTTTCATTTCTGATAATCTTTCTTTACCAAGCATTAACCACTGTTCCATTTTAGGATCATACTGAGTTCTAATTTTTTCATCAGTATTGTTCTTAACCTGAAGCATTTTATTAAACTCATTGTTTTGAGTTTTCGTAAGATAAAGATCTCTGCTATATTGAACATCATTGACTAATGGTTTAAATACATTAGTGGCTTGTTGAACATTATTTGGATTAGCTAAATCAACCCCTGCAAATTTACTTAACGCTGCATCTGCTTTTTTTAAATACTCACTTCTAAACTGCTCATTATCAGATGAAGATAATGATCCATTTATTAGAGAATCATACATGGTTTTAACTTGATCAAAACCCTTGTCATACTTATTCTGTAAAGTACTTAACGTGGTAGCTAACATACTGTAGTCAGGGGCCATGGCTGTTGGGCCAGGCATAACATCAGTGACTCCTTTTATATATGTAGACATATTTTTTTATTCTAACTATTCCAAATTAATTCCATAGGATTAAACATCCCACCATATTGTGCTTCAGGAGTAACTTTTGTTTTACCTCTAGTACCAGTAATAAAGTCAATTGCTTCTTTAGTTGACAAACTGTAAGGAGGTGATGTATACATTTTTAATAATTCACCTGGCGTAGAACCATTAGATCTATAAGCACCTGTTATAGGATCAAAACCTCTCTTAAAGTAAACATTACCTGAACGTGGATCCACTGAATAACTATCAGATTGTGCATTTTGCCATCCTGTTTCAGCAGCATTCTTCATACCTTGCATAATAGATTTAGCAACATCTGTTCTACCCTCTCTTAAAGCATTTACATATTGTTGTCTTCTTACTTCCAACTCATCTGCATATTGCTTTTTTAATTGCATATTTTGCATCTGAGCCTGATTCATTGTTTGCGCATTTTGCTGACCATATTGATTAGCAATTCCAACATTACTTTGATCATATTGAGCCATGATGTTAGCAACTTGTGGAGCTGCAGCAGCTTGGGCAGCAATTACATTTGCTCTTCCTGCAGTAGGAGATGCACCAGACATGATAGCTTCTTGACTTCCTCTCACTAATCCTTGTTGTTGAGCAATAGCTCTAGCAGGATCTACAAAAGTAGGTCTTGCTAAGTAAGGATTGTATTGTTGATATGGAGGTAGATTTCCTGGTTCAATACTTGCATAGTTACCCAGTTGGTTAGCATAATTAACTTCATCATAATTCCACCAAGGAGTTTGTTCTACACCAGTTTCATATTTAGTTTCCCCTACATCTTCCATAGTAGTTTTAGTTGGAGAAGGTCCTAGATCTACTGGAGGTGGTACTGATGCTAGTTGTTTTTTCTTTAAACCAGGAATACCATATGTATACAGACCAAGCATCTCATCTGTTGCATAGGGATCTTCACCTTTTTTACCATAGAAGTATGATGGTAAATTAAGTTGTTTCCTTAACTGTTCATAGTTAGTTTGTAAATGCCCTGTTGCCTTTTTTCTTATTTTATCATCTTTACTAACTATGTCTTGTTTCCATTTATCTAAACCACCTTCATAATTGCTGGCAATAGGTATTCCTGTTTCTGATTCTGTAATTTGTACCCTATTATAAA
>JBAXKR010000135.1:0-1393 GCA_037135235.1 bacterium
GCTGTTTGTATTCAATTTAATGAGGTGTAGCTTATTAGAATGAAGTTGGAGCGTTAGCACCCCATGCTAGATGAGCAAATGCTTTGTTAGCATCAGCCATTCTATGCACATCATCTCTTTTCTTAACTGCATTACCAGTATTTTTATATGCTTCTATTAATTCCTCTGCTAATACTTTAGAAAATTTTGTTGCACTTCTTCTTGCTCTTGCACCATCAACAATCCATCTAAATGCTAAAGATTGTTGTCTTCTATCATTTACTGGAGTTGGAACTTGATAGTTTGCTCCTCCTACTCTTCTAGCTCTAACTTCAACTCTTGGTTTTACATTCTCAATAGCTTTAGTAAAAACTACAAGTGGATCTGCTTTTGTAATATCAGCAACTAAATCTAATGCTTCATAAACATTTTTCTCTGCTACTGCCTTCTTTCCGTCTATCATTACTTTATTGATAAACTTAGAAATAACTTCACTATTGTATTTATAGTCAGATAAAACTTTTCTGACTCTGGCTGGCTTTCCTCTCATTATATTATGATTAAAAAATTAAACTTCTCCCACTTTCGTGGAATACTCTTACTAGATCTACATTAACTAGTTATAGTTGATGCTAGTAAGTATATATTATGCTTTTACTTTTGGTCTTTTTGTACCGTAACCTGATCTTTGTTGCTTTCTCCCTTCAACAGCACCTGCATCAAACTTACCTCTAACTATATGGTATTTTACACCTGGTAAATCTTTTACTTTTCCACCTTTAACTAGAACAACTGAATGCTCTTGTAAATTATGTCCCTCTCCTGGAATATATGCAGTAATTTCTTGTCTGTTTGATAATCTAACCTTTGCTACTTTTCTTAAAGCTGAGTTAGGTTTCTTAGGAGTTCTAGTTGTAACAACCAAACATACACCTCGTTTAAAAGGATTAGCTCTTTTGCTATATTTAGTTCTTAAAGAATTGTAGTTAAACTGCAACTGCTTATATTTAGTAGTAGCATTAAATTCCAAACCTTTATACTTAGAAGTTCCTCTTTTTGCTTTTCTTGGTTTTCTAACCAGTTGAGATATTCGAGACATATTTTATGATAAAAAAGTAAAATTATTCATCTATGCCTTGTTATTATACCAGCTAGAGTGGCATATAATCTAGCGATATTAGTTAGTTTAATTCAACTATATCTATTTCAGGTATAGGCTCTAACAACGCCTTAGATAGAATATCCGCAAACATGCTTTCTGGTACATCAAGATGGTACTCTAAAGCGCCACCAATTACAGTAAATTCCACTGTTCTAGATGCATCATCATGGTCTACATACTTAGAAGTATTTATAGCATCAGTTTGTATTGACCTTACTGACATCTCAATTGGTGCAAAGTTTTTAATAAACC
>JBAXKR010000136.1:0-2627 GCA_037135235.1 bacterium
CCTCAAAGGTTCTTTGGTCAAGAACATATACTCTAACCATCGTTGGTTGTTGCTCTTGCTGACTTGGCAAAGTTCCATCTTTAAGTTTTGGTTGTGAAGATGTCTGATCAAGTGCATTCTGAACCTGACTTACCGTCAGATCAACAGCAGCAACCATTTGGGAACGGATAGCTTCCGTATCCATACTTTCAACAAAATTTTCCTGTTTCGTGCAAGAGGCAAAAAACATAACAAACATTACAAATAACAATACATTTTTCATAGCTAATAAAATTTATAAATTAAAAAATAGAAAATTATAAAACTTTCTTAATCCCCATACAGAAACTAAGAAAGTTTTACAAAATCTAAATATATTCAATAAAATCAATATTTATGAAATTTGTGTATAGTATAGCACTTTTTAACCTATTTGTCAATAGCAAAAACGGTACATTCAACATTGAAGTGCAACACTTTGGTTAAATACTTCTAATGGTGTCCTCCATCCAAGTCTCTTCCTAGGGCGGTTATTAAGCGCCCTCTCCACAGCCTGGATAGCTTCTTCTCCTATTAAAGCAAAGTCTGTACCTTTTGGAAAGTAATGTCTGATCAATCCATTAGTATTTTCATTAGTACCACGTTCCCAAGAGCTATACGGATGAGCAAAGTAACATGATAATTGTAATTGATCTTCAATTACTTTGTATCCAAAATTTTCAACTCCATTGTCGAGAGTTAAAGTTCTTCTAAAATCTAGAGGTACTTCTTTTAATCTTCTCACCACCGCATTTGATGTTTCAATAGATGTACCATTCTTAATTCTCGTAATGAATACTAGCCCCGTTTTTCTTTCAACTAGAGTATTTAATCCAAACTTACTTTTTCTTGAAACAACAGAATCTCCTTCCCAGTGACCAAGTATTTTTCTCCTCTCTACTTCTTTTGGTCTTTCTTCGATTGAAATACCCTTAGGTTTAAAGATTCTTTGGCATCTTCTCATTCCTTTAGCGATTCTTCTTTTGTGTCTTCGTTTAAGATATGGACGTAAATCATGATATGATCTTTTCATTTGACCCCATCCTTGTCTATATGCTTGAGAGTATATGTATTGATATATGGCTTCATGAGATATTGATTCATTTGGATATTCTATTTTGAGTCTACCTGCTATTTGCTCAGGAGAGTATCCTTCTTTCAAATGATCAATTACATATCTACGAATGAATATACTTTTGAGCCTAAGTGTTCTTCCTCTATACTGGCGTTTCTTTAAAGCTCGCTCATTGGCAAGTCTTGGGGCATACATATTATTTGATGCTCTATTCTTTTTAATCTCTCTTGCTATTGAAGATGTTGAACGACCAAGAACCAGAGCAATCGACCGGATGGACTGCTTTTGCCAAATCAATTCTTGAATTTTCTCACGCTCCTCAATACTTAAATGCTTATATTTCATATACTTCATATTACTATGAAGTGTTGCACTTACTTGTTGAACCTATCTTCAGTTAACCATATGGGGTGACAAATATGTTAGATTGGGGTGACAAAGGTTAACTAGCTTTTAATCACCTTAATTAATAAGTATTTAATAATATGGCAAACAGAAATCAAGCACCGGCGTATCCGGTTAAAATGAGGAAGAGATGGTATTACATGGTCGAGAAAGTAGGTAAAAGTGTGAGTGAAATATGTGAAGCATACTGTATATCAAAGAAGACATACTACAAATGGAGAGCTCATGATTTAGGAAGTACAAAGTATATAGGAAGAAGAGAACATCCAGAGACAAAGATTAAAGGAATGGTAAGGATATTAATATATGAAGAAAAAGAGAAGACAAACTATGGTCCTCTTAAAATGAAACTTTTGATTAAAAGAAGATTCGGTATTGATGTATCTACTACAGCTATATACAAGTTCTACAAGAAGAAAGGATTGATTAGAAGACCTCAAAAGAAATTGGCATGGTATCAACCACTAAAAGAGCCTTTGAAAGCAAGATATCCGGGTGATGTGGTCCAACTAGATGCTAAATACATATGGGAAGATAATATGCGTAAATACCAGAGAACATTCATTGATATCTATACAGGAATGCAGTTTGCATATGTGACAAGTACAATGACAGCAGAAGATACTATCAATGCATATCTTAATGCAGAGAAATTCTTCCCATTTAAAATACTAGGAATACAGAATGACAATGGTGGTGAGAATCGAGGTGAATTTCATAAATTTCTTGGAGAGAAAGGTGTAGCTCATTACTTCATTCCTAAATGTTCTCCACAGTGGGATGGAAGTGTAGAGAGAGCTCATGGAGTTATTGATCAAGAATACTATCTTAATCCAAGAAGAACATGGAAGAGTTTGAATGAATATTTAATGTGGTACAATTACGAAAGAATACATTTGGGAAAATATCTTAATGGTATGATTCCGATTGAAAAGTGGCAGAATTATCAATTAAAAGTGTCACCTCTGAAGGTTAACTAAACACTATTTAACCACCCTAGGCAACAAACTACTTATTCGAGTTGTAGCCTCGTAATTGATAGTGTCTGAGTTTCGGGCTACCTCCTCAGCTGTAATCCTAGCCTTACCTTGTGACCCTATTATAACTACTTCGTCGTCTGGCATAATAT
>JBAXKR010000137.1:0-2616 GCA_037135235.1 bacterium
TAACAGTATTTAATTTAGTTAGTTTACCGTTTACACAATTTATATTACAGTCTCAGTTTTTTGAATTCAAAGATTCATTTTATTCCACAAAACTTACATTCAATAGTGTCTTTGCTCAACTTAAGAATGCAGATGGAACTAATGTAAATGCAAATCCAATACAATTCACACCAACAAGTATTACAACTGAGAATAGTTTAACAGTAGTCAAGTACACTAATATCATATCCTTAACTGGAGAAATGAGTGCTGGTCAATATATTGTATTTAATGTTTACACAACTACAAAAGCAACAAGCAATATATGTGTAATTAATACTGGAACAGCAACTGGAGAAGTTAACAGCGTTAGTGCAAGTGCTTGTGTAAATATTGGTGCAGTACAAGGTGTAGTAACTACAGTTACACTTCCTAAAACTGATGGACTAGATTTACTTGGATTTATTAAGAATCTACCTTCTAATTTACAATTAGCAGTAGCTGTAAGTATTCTAGGATTACTTCTTGGAATGCTTGTACCTTCTACTCTACTTGTAAAGAGTAAAAGAGTAGAATAATAGAATGTTTAAGAATATTAAGATAGACAAAGCTGGTATCTTAAAGGCCTTGTCTATGCAAGTACAAATCATTTGCTTTATTGCAGTTGCTATATCCTTAGGATATATTTTTTTGAATATTAATAAGGTGAGTGCGAGTCTTCCTGGAGCTGAAACAGATGCAATAAAGAAAACAGCTGACTCTACGGTTGTTGAGTCACAAAAGTTCTCTGAAAATATTCCTGCAATTACCACTAATGAATATAGATCCGGAGTTGAAATAACTAGTAAAGCTAATTACGTAAAAATAGAAAGGCTATTAATTGATGGCAATATTTTAGAAGGATCTGCAAATAATCAAGAATCAATACTTAGTAGTGGTTTTTGGAGATACCCAGATACTAAAAAACCATCTGAAGATGGAAGTGTTGTTGTATTTGGTCATAGAAGAGCCAATCTTCCCCCTGCTAAAAATACTTTCTATAACCTGGACAAAGTTAAACTTGGTGACCTTATAGAAGCAGGCTATGAAGGTAAAATATATTACTACAAGGTAATTGTAACTAAGGTAGTAGAGCCTAATGACTGGAATGCAATTAAGAGTGAATCATTTAAGTCTATTAAGCTCATTACTTGTACTCCTCTTGGAACTTCTAATCAAAGACTTGTAATAACTGCTGAACAAATATAGTATTAGGCAAATATTCAATATAGGTATATGTATGACTAAAGATTCTGATCCATCCGGTATTGAAAACACTTTAGTACCTTTTCATTTTGTTAAAGATCACCCACAATTTGAGGCTGATGGTATTAAAATGAAATATGCGATAGGAGGAAGTAGAGCACTTTATCTATTGTCCAAAGCTGAAGAAATTCAAGAAGTAAGATATTTAGATAGAGCTGGAAATGTTACCTTGTTTTCCAATACTGATCCAGAATATATAGGGATACAAAAAGATAGAAGTTTTTTAATTGGTGCCAAATCAAGATATGCAAATAACTTACCATTTACAAGACTTCCTGTAGACATTGATGCAATTTACTTTTCCGCAAATCCACCAGCAGATGTCACTAAATTTGGGGATCCAGATAGTACATCAGCAAAATACAATGGAACACTAATTGATTTTTCAACATCAACTAGCTCAACTCAAGACAAAATTAGTTTTGGGGAAAAATTATTAATAGTAAAATGCAAAAATCCAGAAACAAATGAATTACAAGACTTTCTAATACTTCATCCTGATCATCTGATTATTTCAAAACTAAGGCATTGTTTTGAACACACTGGCGAAACAGAAAAACCTAAGTTTTTACCTGAACTTGAATTAATTTCAAAGTGGTACATAGAAAGTTTTTCAAAAGAATATCTAAAAACTCATATTGAAGCATCTGCAGCAAATGATTCAATACAGTACTATCATCATATACTTAGTAAAGAAACTACTGCTAAATATCCCAATGCTGAGCTAGTTATACAAAGCCTTTTAAATTCTCCTGAGTATAGAAAGGGGAGACAATTGTTTAAGTTTATACCTGAAAAATTACAAAGACGTTTTGGCCCGCTTCTAAAAACAATTTCAGCAAATGAAAAATATTTCACTGATAGTCATATTTCACAAATACAAGGACTTGGAGAAAGTATTAAAGATGACCAACTTTACGAATACCTTATCCAATTAACTTCAAATATTAATAGCAAGAAACTTACAAAAGAAGTTGGTACCAAAATGATTACGTTTTCTTTAGCTTGGATTGGCTACTCAGGAGATGTCCCAAAAGAGTATGACTATATTTGGTCAAGTATGAAGGGAGTTGATCTGATCAATTTCATTATGGATATGGAAGTTCCAATCGATGTTAAAAAAGCATTACCTAAAGCTATTTCATTTGCACTTGTGGAAAATCTTTCAATCTCAGGACCTATAAAAAATGATATTATTAACATCGCAATGGAAAATGATAAACTTTTCCAGACTATATTCAGTGTTCTTAAACAAAAACAAGCCGAAATTGTAAATGCATATAGAAACAAAAAAAAAGAGATAGATCCCACTTTTAATTATTATTGTATATA
>JBAXKR010000138.1:0-2573 GCA_037135235.1 bacterium
TTTACTTCTGGATAAAGTTGTTTGTTATTCTCGTCTGTTAAGGTTATTGCAAATACTGGACAGCTCATTGCTGCAGCTAGCACAGTATCTAAATCTTCATATTGTGAGTTTTCAATAACATATGCAATATTTTTTGTATCAAGTGCAAATGTTTCAGGTGCAATTGCAATACAACTGGCAGCTCCTATACATGCTAATGGATCTACCTTAATTGTTATATTTTTGCCATCTTTTGTTTTAACTACTCTTTGTGAATCAGTTTCCATATTAGAGAGATAATATATAAATTGAGAATTAATAGGCATACTTTTTTTCTGGACTTGGCTCTTGTGATCTGTCAATAGGCCTTATTGAACTAGGACTAGGTGATGAATCGTCTTCTTTTTTCTTCTTCAATTCTTCAAGTTTCTTTCTTCTTCTTCTTACAAATACAGTTATTACTAAAAAGAGTGCAATAACAATAAAAATAATACTACTAAAGATAGTAATACGGTTACTTCCTGTTGAAGCTATGGTAATAATTGCAAATAGTCCAACTAATAGATATTCACTAATGATAACTTGAAATTTGCTAAATCCTAAATCTAATAGTCTATGTTGAAGATGTGTTTTATCACTTATTGATAATAGCTTTATTGGATTAATCTGCATGTTTTTATTTATCCTTCCAATTAATACCCATACCATGTCAATTAATGGGACTAATAGTACTAAAACAGATGATGCTGATTTTGCAGATCCAATAATTGCAATAACTGCAATTAAATATCCATATATGTGTGAACCGACAGTTCCATTAAATGCTTTTCCAGGTAAGAAATTGAATGGTAGAAATCCTAATAGGGAAGCGAGTAGTATTACAGAAAGTACAGCTACTAATATATTTCCTGAAGATAAACTTATTATTCCAATAGTTGCAGTAATTATAATAGCTACTCCAGTTTGTAATCCATCTAGTGCATCAATCCAAGCAATCGCATTTATTACTATCATTATCCATGCAATAGTAAATAGGTCTGAAGGTAAGCTTAAGTAATAGCTAATGTTTGATATTTGAAATAGGTGGATTTGAGAAATTGCCATATTTATTTCAGCAAAGAGTCCTTCGGAACCAACGGCAACAATATGGTTTCCGGATATAACTACAAGAAGTGCTGCAATAAAATGACCAAATAACTGAACTTTACCACTTAAGTCATATTTGTCATCAAGAACTCCAATTACGAATAGCACTAATACTCCAAGTAAAATCCCAATAATATTAGGTGAAAGTGGTACAAAATATATTAATGTAATTACAAAAGCAGTAATAACTGCAAGTCCTCCTGATTTGGGAACTATACGATCATGTAATACTTTATGCATACTTTTATCAGAAGGGTTTCTTAGAGATTTAGGAAGATCAATTATCCTAAATTTCATTGCAATATATCCCATAACAGGACTTAATAGTACAGATAGGATAAGTGCAAATACAAACATTGGAAGTAAATTTGTATATGTTGCTTGAAATGTTTCAAGGTTTATCATACTTTTGAATATTAAACTATGCTAAAGGAAATTATTTGTAATATCGCGATTAGAATTAATATATTGGAAATGTTCATAATGATCATAATTGCTGTAGTTAATCTTCTTTGTACTAAATATGCACTTCTAATGAATGTAATAAGTATTACGATATTGACCAAAGGCACTACTATATATATGAGTAAATATTGTTTTGGAAGAATAATCCAGGATGAGTCAATTTGAGAAAAAAGTAATGGAACTAAATTTGGTAATTCTCCATAATACCTTATTACTGAAAATGCAATAAACAATGCAGTGAAAATAGAGAAGATTAGAATAATCCAAAAACTTACAGTTCTATTGATCGGAACAAACTTAATACTTTCTTCGACACTCTCAACCTTCCTTTTGAATCGATAGAATCTTTCAAATCTTGAGCTAGGTATTGCCATAGCTAATTGTTCATCTTCGTTTTTGTTTGAATCGTTAATTTTCACTTAGGCTATTATATAATGTTATCCACTCTGGGTAAAATAAACTTTGTAATAGATAATACTAAAAACAAGAATTTGATATAATTAATTTGTAAATTAAAATATATATTAACTAAGGAGAGAGTAATGGCAGTAGCGACAGTAGATACAAGTCAAAACGCAAGGGTATATGCTCCTAATGAGAGAGATACTAAAGCAGTAGAATGGTCTTCAAAAAAACAAATTGAAATGGCAAGGCTTACAGACCAGCAAAAACTTGGAAAGGTAATTCGCGAATTTGAATCAGCAGGAGCACATGTTGTAGATTATACTGGTAGAGAATGGAAATCCAAATGGAATCCAGACATTATAAATGTAGAGGGAGTGTCAAAATATAACGATAGAACTTATCGACTTATTCTTTTACCATCAGGTGTAGCAAGTGAAAAAGAAAATCAATATTCTATGAAAGTAATTGAAGCAGGCTTCCAATTCGTAGTAAAAATTCCTGGTTCTACTAAGGATCAAGATAAATATAAACTTCCATATGTAAGGTTCAATGATGACTTAACTCCAAATCTTAAGGCT
>JBAXKR010000139.1:0-2521 GCA_037135235.1 bacterium
ACCTTTGATACATTTGTTGCATAGATATTTCTAGCTAAACAAGTTGAAAATTCATTTGATCCTAATGGTGCTGTTATATCTTTTACTGTGCAGTAAATATTTGGAGTTGAATGAAATTGGAATTGATTTGTACTCGTTTTCATTATTCCAAGATAAGTTGCTGGCATTGTTATGGCCTTATCCAAATTACTTAGTTCTCCTACAGGTCTAGTTGCAACATACACACCAGTAGTAATCCCAAGAACCATAAGCACAGTAAATACTGATTGAAGTGGTTTTTTGAATGCAAAGGCCTCTAAGAACAAAACAGCTTTTCTAAGGTTTGTATTCTTATCACTTTGTTTAGACGCACTTTTTACTGTCGTAGTATTATTAGACTCAACTTTAGGATTACCGTTTTTAATGACCTTGTATGAATTTGTAGGTAAATACACACTTCCATATTGTTTCTTACGCCTTCTAAGCTCTTCTAGAACTTCTTCAGCTGTAATAACTCTAATCTTGTCCTTGTCATTTTTGTTTTGGTTATCCATACTTTTATTAATAAAATTATTTTGCTAAAGTACTATTTGCTGAACTTGAGCTTACTACTGCATTTTTATTCTTTATTATTGCATCAACTTTTGTTGCTATTCCTTGTAGGATTGATGATGCAGTGCCAGTTGATAATGAACTACTTGAAACAGATGCGTCAATATCAGTTTTAAAAATTTGTGAAACGGATTCTTTATCAAACATTTTCCATGTTTTTGCAGTCGTCATCATTTTGGAATATGCATCTGTATATGGAACATTTGCAAGCTCAGTTACCATATCTACTCTTGGATAAAATTCACCACTAACCCTTTGAGCCTTTTGTGCTACATTTAATATTTTTAATGTATCTTTAGATGAAAGGAATTTCAAAAAATCCCATGATTCTGTTTTGTATGTTGAAATACTTGAAACTGAATATCCCCAGAAATCTGCGTAATCTATTCTTCCAGTTCCACTAAAGTTTGATAATTGTGGTACTGGTGCAATATCAAATTCAAGTGTAGGGTTTGCTTTCTTAATACTATCTGCTCTCCAAAGAGGAGCAAACATCATAGCAAGTCTACCTTCTGCAAACATTGTTATATCTCTAGGAAGTGTTTTGTTCCAACCTTTATCTACTGTTGCAAAATCTGTATAGAATTTAAGAGCGGAAGCACTAGCTGAGTCAGTTCCAAATGTAGTTAGTCCAGTTGTACTATCTGTCATAGTTGCACCATTTTGTAACATTAACATAGAGAGAATCTCATATGAAAAATCTACATTATTCATAGTTCCCATACCAACTCCTCCAACAATTATGTTTCCATTTGCATCAAACCTTGTTAGTTTTTTTGCTTGATCTTTAAATTGATCCCAGTTTGCTTCAGGAAGAGTAAATCCTTTATCTGTTAATAGTTTTTTATTATAGTAAACTCCAAGGCCATCTATTCCTATTGGAAGTGCATAGGAATTATTTTTGTATGTAAATGAATCTGCAACAGATGGAAAGAATGTATTTTGATATTGTGATTGTGTGTATATACCAGTTGGAATTGGAGACATATACTTACTAAAATCTTCTGTCCAAGTATTATGAATCATAAAAATATCTGGTACTTGTTGTGAATTACCTTCAGCTAAACGACTCTTAAGTGTACTTTTGTAGTTTGAACTTATTTGTTCTCTATTTGAATAACTAATCGTTATATTTGGTTTAATCTTTTTGTATTCATCAATTGCAGTTTTCATTATGGCTTCAGTTTCCCAAAGTCCCCATACTCTAATTGTTGCAGTTGAACTATTTGAATTAATTGTCGTGGATTGATTTCTAATGGAATTAAAAATAATGACGCCAGCTCCTACTACTCCAAGTATTCCTATTGCAATAACTGCTATTAATATTATTTTCTTTGTTTTCTCTGTATCCATGGGCAAGTTCTAATTTGTATAAATCTATCACTTTACGAAAATCATGGCAAACAAATTAGTTCTGTAAGAATAGTAAAGTACTCCCATTGCTAATATGAAAAAGACTGCAGTTTTAATAATATCAACAAGAATATATTTTGTATTTAAAGTCTCATTAGTTTCAACTTTTATATTAGTCTTTGTCTCTAGTTTTTTATCTTCAATTTTTGTTTCAATTACTTTTTCGGTATTATCATTACTCTTTTCGCTCTCTTTGTACAGTAGTCTTATCTTTTTAATGTTTTTTGAATTTCTTATCATTATATATATGTAAATATTAATTAGGGGTATTGTATTTATACTCAAACTATTTTGCAAAAAATTATTGGGGAGTATAAGATTAGGAGGGAATAATATTATTAATATATTTATGAAGTTTTTTTTCAATTCAAAACCTAGTGGTAAAAATATTCAAAATGTTAATTTTGAGAATAAGGTTGTAAATACTGAAAATGGTTTGCCTATTAAAGATATTAAACCAAATAAACTATTAGGCTTTATTAAATCTCATAAAGTCTTAATTCTAATAGTCCTATTT
>JBAXKR010000140.1:0-2496 GCA_037135235.1 bacterium
CAATACTATTGGCTCCATCTCTACCAAAGGCATTACCAATATTATTAGAAATAAAACTATCTTGAATAGTGTTATTTTGAAATGTATTACCTATTTTATTTTCAGAAAATGCATTTCCTATAATATTAAAAGAAAATTCATTACCTATATGCTTGTTTATAAAGCCTGTTCCTATAAGATTATCATGACACCAATGGTTAAATGACACTCCATAACAAAAATCTCCTATAGTATTATTATAAAAATCTTGTCCACAATATACTTCTTCACAATTTTCTCCAAATACATTATTAGAAACTAAAAATATAGGGTCATCAAATCCTACTTCTGTTTCTCTTATATAAGATATATCAACAGTTTCACAACCTATTCCAAAAGTAGGAAGATTTACTGATGCTCCACCATTATCTTTTACTTGATTAAATATTCCAGAACTAGGGGCTGATTCATATCTTTTAAGAACTACTACTCTATGATCATATCCTGCAACATTTCTTTCTTCATTTGATCTTTGTATAATTCGTCCTTTAGCAGGAGCAGCCATAACTTCTGTAGCAGTAAAATTAATATCATAGAGAATATAATCTCCAGGATGTACTGTAGACCATGCTTGTTCCACAAGTCCATTAGGACTAACAGCTAATACCATTAAAGGTTCTATAGGTCCTGTAAGTGTGAATACAACGACTTTAGGTGTTCCTGTTCCATCATAATCAGGTTGATCATATATTGTTTGATAATCTGATATAATATAAAACTTTCCAATAATTAAACAATTAGTTAAGATTAATGCTTTAATAGCACTATAAGTTAATGTAATTACATTTGAATTATTTTGAATAAAATTATTTAAATTAAGAAAAGTTCTAGTTCTTTGTCTATTATAAATTTTTTCCCAAAAACCTGCTTTTATAAATGTATCCATTGTTAAAGGTTTTAACTAATTATATACTATTATTTTTTCTTTTTAATGCAGTTTCCCTCATTTTTGCTTTTCTTTCTTCACTGTGAGGACCAAATTTATTAACTGTATTGTGCCAATATTTATTTCTATTTTGTTTGCTATCAGGTCTATTTTTATTACCTATACCTACATAGAAAATTTCTTATTTTACAGGATTAATATGGAAATAAACACAATTATTGCTCATGAGTATACTCTTATTTCGATTGGACTTTTCCAGGTCAATACATTATCCAGACTTGTTGATATATCTCCTGTTAAAATTTGGCAAATATTAGGGTCTTGCACAATTCCAAGGCATACATATACAGTTTGTAAACTATTTCCTATCAGAGTAATACTAAACATAGTTTTGTTTAAAGTAAATAATCCATCAGAATTAATAGAATAAGTACCAACATTACTATAAGTAAACCATATATTACCAATAGTGTTCTCTAATACTGTTACTACGGGAGCTCCTCCATTATAGAATATACCAGCCCCTCCTCCCCAGCTATTGGGAGTAGTTCCTGTAGCTACAAATGATGTATTTATATTATTATTTGGAGCTCCTACATTTGTAAAATCACCACTAGCTGGGTCATCTATAAAATATGTAACCCCTATTGTTAAAGGGTCACCTACAGTAACTTGCAAAGGGTCATCCCCACCATTCTGTGTTAATAAAGCTGTAAACACTTTATAAGGTGATTGTGGATGGAATTCTGAATGAGTTTTTGCCATATTATAAAGTTGATATACATGAAATAATCACTGTAGCATCTCCTGTAGTAGTAAAACTAATATCTCCACTACCAAATACTGTAGAAGCATCAAAATTAATTGAAAATCCTACAGGAAGTGCGGTAGCTGTTTGTATACCACCACCTAAATCACCTGTCATATCTACTGTTCCTGTAGTTCCAATAATAGTAACAGATACGGAATGTAGTTTTGTAACATCTATATGAGTAGATATAGTGTCTGTAGTACCCCCAGAAGCCACTATAATCATGTTTGGAACATTATATAAACCATTAATAGCTGTTGCTAAAGCTGTTGTATTACAAACAGAAACGTCTTGTTTAGCGATAGATATAGTGGGCATAACGTCAATAGGGCTACCGACTGGTAACCCACTACAATCAAGAGGTTGATAATTCTTGACTACTAAATTTCCTGTGAGATTTACTCCCTCACAAATACAATCTAATTTACGTAATTTACGTGCTATCTCACTTAGGAGAGTTTCTTGACTTGCCATAACATTTCGCTTTTTAAAGCCCGCTTTTTATAAGCTCGCTTATCGTACTATAATATACAAATTATTATTGGTATACAGCAATATATTTAAAATATAACGCAATATAACACTATTTTTTAACCCAAATCTGTACCATCTTCTTCCTCATTTTGAGAGAAGGATTCCGAAGAAATTGTAATTATTTCTCTCTCTACATTCGCACAATTTTGCTCTATTTCAGCAATCTTTTCGTCAGAGAGTTTATAATACAATTCTGAAGGAAACTTTATAATTTGTCCATATGGAC
>JBAXKR010000141.1:0-2489 GCA_037135235.1 bacterium
ATCTTTAAGTGAAGAATATAAGCGAATGATAAAAAGGATTATTCTCATACCAATAAGATTATTTGAGTATCTTCTAAATGTAATACTAATAAACATTCTTTTAGTATCTTTTATCATTATCAAATTAATTTCATTTCTCTTAACAAAGCTTGCAGAAG
The DNA here is from genome assembly GCA_037135235.1 of bacterium. Classification (GTDB taxonomy): domain Bacteria; phylum Patescibacteriota; class Dojkabacteria; family JBAXKR01; genus JBAXKR01. Next base: position 159 of record JBAXKR010000141.1, read on the forward strand.
TTACAAAGCTACATTTTATTCAATCTCTATCAGATGGAATATTTAAGATATATTCAAATGTAGCATTAAAAGTGGATTCAAATACTGGCAAAAGTATTCCTAAACTTGAGCTTATGGAAATCGCTTCTAAGAATATAGTTTCAAAAAGATCAAGAGTTTCAATAACCATATTTGGTCTTATGATTGGAATTGGTTCTGTTGTATTTCTTCTTTCCATAGGTTATGGAGTTCAAGATTCCATTACAAAAAAAATTGCAAACCTTGATGAAATGAGACAAATAGATGTCTATCCTAGAAGAGGAGATAAATTACCTCTTAATGATAATTCCTTACAAAATATTAAGGCAATAAGTGGAGTCGAAAGTGTCTTTCCAATCTCAAGTTTAGTATCAAAAGTAAATAACAAGAACTCAATTACTGATGTACCAACATATGCAGTTACATCACAATATTTAAATATCCTATCAGCAAACATTACTAAAGGTAAAATATTTGAAGAGAATCAAGCAGTAACAACACCATCATCTAATGTTAAAGGAGTACAAGATGACCAAAGTAAGAATATAGATCCTGCAAAAGTTAATGAAATATCATTCTCACTATTACCTCAAAAATGGATTAAGGTATATGCATCACCAGATACTACTTCTGAAGTTATTGGATTTACTAAAAGATTAGAAGATACAAAAACTGGAACATCTCTTTGGGGATCTAAATATTCAGATAAGAAAGATTCTGAAATACTATCAAAAGCATTAAATGGAGATAGTATAGAAAGATGGGTAAAATCAAGCTTTGAACTATGGAGTAACAAGGAATGTATTACAAATCCTAAAGCATGTGTAGATAAGAAGTTTGTAATTCAAAAGGATAAAAAATCAATTCAAATATCAAAAGAAGGATATATCCCAGCTAATACATTAATATCAATTACTGATAAACCAGAAGTACTTGGAACACTTGACCTAATAGATCTATCTACACCTAACCAAACAGTTAAAGAAGCTGATCCACTTAAGCTTCCAATAAAGGCAACTAAAGAAGCAGTAGTAAATCAAGATTTTCTTAAGATTATGAATATTCAAGAAGCAGATTCAATATCAAAAACATTTGAAGTATCTTTTGTATTCTTCACAAGAACAGATACAAGAGAGAATCAAAAACAAACTACACTAAGTGATACATACAAAATTGTTGGTGTAATAAATGATGGATTACCTTCACCATCAATATATGTTCCAATGTCTGATATTAAGCCTATTGGACTTAATAGTTACAATAACCTTAAAGTAGTTGCAAGTTCAAAAGAGATTGTAAATACACTAAGAAAAGAAATTGAAACTGGAGGATACTCTACAACATCAGTCCTCGACGTTATAGCTCAAATAGATAGTGTATTTCAAACAGTTAAAGTAGTTCTTCTTATGCTTGGTCTTATGGCCCTATTAGTATCAGCTGTTGGTATGTTTAATACTCTTACAGTTTCACTTCTTGAAAGAACAAGAGAAGTAGGACTTCTAAAAACTATGGGTATGGGAAAAAGAGAGATCAGAGATCTATTCTTAATTGAATCAATATCAATTGGACTTTATGGAGGATTATCAGGATTAATATTTGGATTTGTATTTGGGAAACTTGTAAGTTTTGTATTATCAGCACTAGCAGTTGTACATATATCAGATCCCTTTGAACTAACAAGAATTCCAACAGAGTTAGTTATTTTTGTAGCAATTATTTCATTTGTAGTTGGAATGTTAACAGGAATATATCCTGCAAGAAGAGCAGCAAAAATATCTCCACTATCTGCTCTTAAGTATGAATAATTCATATAAAGAAATTGGAATATTTTGATTTGTAATCACCCCTAATTTTCTATATATTATTAATATAAATATTCCATTTGAGAATATATTAAAATATATTGTAAATGCTTACTCTGCTTGACAAAATACGATTAGTATTCAAGAAGTGTTTTAACGCCTTTACTTTCTTCTTTTTTACAAAAAAAATCACATTAATTAAATGGAAATTAAATATATTTGCAATTGTATGTATATCAATAGGACTTACGGTTGGAGGATTTGGTATTCTTCCAAAGATTCTAGCAGCAAATGAAACAAACTATAATATTCAACAAGGTGGATCATCTGATTTTACTGCAGGAAGTGCAAATGGAGTAATAGCTACAACATCAAGTATTACACTTGGAAAAAATGCAAATTGGTACAACCTCTCATGGGATTACAAGAAACAATTAACTATAAAGAACACATCATCAGCGACTCTTAATGCTAATAGTTCAATGACTATATCAGTAGATACTTCATCTCT
>JBAXKR010000142.1:0-2477 GCA_037135235.1 bacterium
ATTTTTAATTTCAATATTATATCATAAAACCCATTAAGAATCAATGAAAATGAACAATAAAACTAAAAATTATGTAATCTTATCGCAATTGTGATTAACTTACAATTAATATTGTAAGCTTTTGTCTGCTATTTTCTCTTAAAAAGCTATTGCAAATTAAATTGCAAAGGAGTATAATGACTGTATATAAAGGGGGAAAAAATTATGGATGAAAAATTAAAATCTCTTAGAAAGTTTAATCTTGTAATGGGTATGTTTCACTTTGTCCAAGGTGCAATTATGCTTTATATATCTTTAAACGTAGAGAAAGTTATCAATTTCAAACCTCAAATTATGTCATACTTCTTAAAGTTTGACCAAACTCAAATGAGACTAGTTACAGAGCAAAAAGAACTATTTACACTTCCTTATGGAATACTAGTATCAGTATTTTTATTCTTATCAGCTTTATTTCATTTTATAGTTTACTCTAAAACATTTAATACTAAATACAATGAAGGTTTAGCTAAGAATATGAATGCATTTAGATGGTATGAATATTCACTTAGCTCATCAATTATGATTACTCTAATAGCAGTGCTATTTGGTATCTACGACATAGGAGCTCTTATCCTTATATTTGGCCTTAACGCATCAATGAATCTATTTGGACTTTTAATGGAGAAGATAAATCAATACACAGCAAAAACAGATTGGACAGCATTTATCTATGGATCAATTGCAGGAATACTTCCTTGGGTAGTTATAATCATGTATGCATTTGGTAATAGTAATCCGCTAGAAGTTCCTTGGTTTGTTTACGCTATATTTGGATCATACCTATTCTTCTTTAACATATTCCCAATAAACATGATACTTCAATACAAAAAGGTAGGGAAGTGGTCAGACTATTTATATGGAGAGAAAGTATATATTACTCTTAGCCTTGTAGCTAAATCAGTACTTGCTTGGCTAGTATTCTTTGGGGTAATGCAACCATAAGCAATAACAAATTAAAAAAGTACCAGTTCATTTTGAACTGGTACTTTTGTTTATGTTTTGCAAATAGCAAAGAAGGCTTCTTGAAGTCTCCTGCCATTCCATTCACTGGACTGAAGTTCTGGATTTTTTGTTGCTGTAATTAGCTCTGCTAAAGTTTCAAAGGATATAGTTTTGCAGCTATACTTTACTTTTGTATATTTTTTAACTAAAGTATATATGTCTGATTCAGGAGGAACTAATCTTCCAAGCTCTTCGTTAAAAACAAAGCCGGATACAAATTCATTTGCAAAGTCAGTATTTGTTCCACTTTCATTTTTACCTGGCACTTCTAAAGATGCAGAAATTACTCCGTATGAGGTATATCCTTTTGCTATCTTTGCAAGAGACTGGCAACTAGAGTTTAGCTGGTCAGATAAATGAAGTTTACCAGCGTATAGTATTCTTCCTCTTGAATGTAAGTCAACAAAAGTTTTAGCATCTGGAAGGTTGTGCTTGTACCACTTAATCATTGCCTGAGTTTCAGGTTCAACTCCTAAAGTATATCCTGTAAAAGATACAAGTCCAGGCGACTTAGTAAATTCAATATTTCTATATTGTTTGGTATAAATTACTCCGCCAGAGTATGAAGGAAAGTTTCTGTTTAAATTAACTCCATTGGCATTTGATTTAAGCATTGAAAGCTCAGAATCTGAATATTTAGCAATAAATAGGCTACGATTAGTAATGGTGGAATTTCCCCAAATAGCAGCGTCAAAACCATCAGGATTTACAACTACAACAATACATATTCTTTTAGTCTTTAGTAGATTAATTACCTCTTCGTTATTTGACTGAGATAAATTAACTATCCATGCTGCGTATTTAAGAATGTAAAGTGGGTTGCATACTTCAAGAGCGTGAACACCTGCAACAAACAAATGTTTTTCAGCTCCTGTTCCAATTTCAAGGGAATAGATATTTCTACTATCTGCAGTTGTTCCAATTTTAAATACTTCAACGTTAGTACTAAGACCAAGCTTAAGGATAATAGCCTCTATTTCGCTGTATCTATAGAACCTATTAAGGTCAACATCTGTTTCTGCATATTCACCATCAACATCAACTTTTTCAGGTGAGTATTCATTGTTATACACTGAGATAGGCATTCCAGCTGAAAGAAATTTTACTCCTCCAAGTAATTCTTTTTTTGCTGGTACTATAGGTGCAGTAGGTTTTGGCTTTGGAGCTTTTGTTGGAGTAGGTAATGGTGTTGGCGTAGGAGCAATAGTTACAGTGGGAGATGGCTCTAAAGTAGGAGTGGGTGATATTTGCTCGGTAACACTTAAAGCTATAGTAGGTAAAGTATTTTCAACAGCCATTATCTTATTTTCAGCTGTTATGTTCCGAGAGTTTGCATTACTTAATCCAAAAGCACTGCAACAAGTAAATAGAATGAGTATAAGTCCAATGATAAGGCTTTTTGACTTTTTCATAATCTCTTCCTCCTTCAACATTAG
>JBAXKR010000143.1:0-2434 GCA_037135235.1 bacterium
TAGGTGGGTATATTCACCTGATTTTAATACAGATAAAACTCCTAATATTAAATTTTATAAAGATCAATTACCAGAGATTTTAGGACATGTTTTAGCAAATGCAGATTGTTTAGTTACATTATCTCCTGCGAGTGATGGCACAAATCTTTATACCCCTAGCAACCCTGCATATCTAGAACCTAGGATTGTTTCTAATAAATTCCCATGTCCAAATTGTTCTATGCTTTTGGGATGTCCTAGAGCATTAGATGCTTTCAAAAGAATTTTTCAAATCCAAAAAAGGAGCTTAAGTTCTGCAAATGAAATTTTCGAAGCCTTAATGAATCAGTTTAATACTCATAATAGACAAAAAGTATATTTCTCGGTTCCAAATTTTAAGCCAGTAGGATTAATAAGGTTTATCCCTAAATTTAGTGTAAGGAATCCTTTTGGGAATGGTCCTTTATTTCCAAAGCAAAAATATGAAGAAAAGGATGATACTAGTTTAGATATTTATCCAAGATCAAACTTAAGAGATAAAAGAATTCAATCCCCTGAATATGCGAATTTAGGAGCAGGTGATGTTGAAGAATTAGTAGATCAAACACTTCGAAATACTCTTGGGTCTGATCTAGCTAGTAGAGTACTTGGGGAGTTAAGACCTACGATTGACTTAAATCATTCTGAATATCAAGAAGTTGAAGGTTCATATATCGATGGGGTTCCAGGAAATAGTAAGCCCTTATCAGCTCCACCACCACCTCCTGAAAATCAACAAAGAGTATCATATGGAAAAGAAGCAACTAAACCCCCAGTAGTTTTAAGTGGTGAGCCAAATCTAGGTAATACGACAATTCCTGAAAAACGGAAAAGTCTTTTTGGGCCAGTACCAGAAGGTCATGTAGCAGTTCCTATAGTAGTTAGTGTTAGTGAGTGTTACCCCCAAGCAAAAAGTGGTGGAGGAATGGGTTTCATTGATAGACTTCAAAAGCGTGTAAATAATGGAATAGACAGGGTTGGTGGTCTAGCTTTAGGTAAGCAACCCGTAAATAGGTTTTTAGCTGATCTACCCCCTAATATAATAAGAAGAAACGAAGATGGAGTTTTCTCGATTTCAGCTAATCCTCCTAGTGAACATCCAATAAATAGAATAGTAGATGAATTGATTGAAGAAATGAGAAAAAACAATGTTCAACATGGAGAATTTCAAGGAGTAAGATTTTTGGTAGAGGGTGATAATGTAAAGATTATGGCATATTTTTTAAAACCTGAACCCCAACAACAAAGAAAAGTAAGGATTGTTGGGGAAAGAGATGAGTGGGTAGATCAATGGTAATTTAATATAATAATATTTATATAAATTATTTGGAAGTAATTGGCGAACCAAAAAATGAAGGAGATAGTTTAACTGCATATGCGGTTAATGCAGTTGATTTTTTAATTCAAAGATGTGGAAATAGTCTAGGAGGGGATATTAGTATGCGACCTGAGGATAGTTTTAGTCTAAGTGGATCTTTATTTGGATCGGACACTATGCTTGATTTAGATGAAGTTGAAAAAGCCTATAGAGAGAGTAAACGACAAGCAAGATGTGGAGCTAAGGAAGAAGGTAAAGGTATAAATTTTATACGATTAGCTTTAGCAGCTGGTAATAAGAACTTTAAAGGTTTAGTACTATATCCATCTGGATTCTCGATAGAGTTTACACAGCAAGTTATAAATCATGCTCTTATTGAACAAACAAGAGGATTTGGACAAAGTACTGAAGGTGCACCTGATACTGTGTCAGTAAATTTGGAGTATGATGATAAAAGAAGAAGACTTGTTGAGGTCAGCGGATTAAGCAAGTTAAAAACTGATGGAACAAGAAAACCGTCTACTTTAGTACAAAATTTAGAATATTTACAACCATCTGTACAAATGGCAGAATGGATGACACTTAGAGCTTCGGAATTAATGCAATATATGGTAGTAAATCGTAAAGATCTTGAAACCGTAAAAGATTTTTATGGTGTTGAAGGAAAGGTGTTATCGGCGATTGCAAATGATTATATAAGGTTTGGAGACAAAGAAAAGTTGGGTATGTCACAACTAGATAATAGTGTAACTGAAATAATTAAGTTAGTTCTTTCATATCTCCCTGGACATACAATTAGAGGTGGAAATTCGGATGAACAAGTAATTCCATTAGGTAAAGCAGTTGAAGAATTTAACAATCATAAAAGTCCTTTTCGAGAAGCAACAATTAGAAAAGTACTAAGCGGATTTATGTTGACAATTTTAAGACTAAATGATGCATATAGTGAGGCAACTATTGTTGATAAAGGAATACTTAAAAATCCAAATCTTGATAGTATATTATTAAATAGAGGTATAGATCAACGAACAGTCACGAAAACTTTAAGATCAATGAATTGTGTAAATACTTTTGATCCAAAAAATGATAGTGAAATAT
>JBAXKR010000144.1:0-2400 GCA_037135235.1 bacterium
TTAAAAGTTCGTACTCGTCTTTTGATTCTGGATCACCTTCCGTATCTCGAAGTCTATTTTTTAAATCACCTTTTGTGATATTACCCTTTTCATTTACTACATCCGAAAGAAGACCTTCATCTCCATCGTTCTCTTCGGTGATTTCATTCATTTCTTGGCTTATAAGATCTAATTCAGAATTAAGTGAGTCTAATTGCTTCTGCTCTTCACTAAAGTACGTACTTATCATTAAGGATACAGGTATAAGGCGACCCTCAAGTCCTCCTAATCCTGCAATTTCTGTTCTTTTTCCTTTCTTATTCTCTTTATTAAGTCTCACTACTTCATTCCCAGCTTTCCAATCATCAGCGGTGATGACATAGACATCATCTTGAAGTGTTTCCTCCCAATAGATCATAAGATGCTGATAAATACCATACTTATCAATCAATTGTTGATTATTGAATTTCTCAAGTAACGTTGATGAAAGTTTCTCGACTACTGATTTCGGTGGAGTTGTTGTATCAAGATTGTTTAAATAATCAGAGACGTCTTGCTTCCAACTCTCTATCTTTTCTTTGATAGACTTTTTAAATTCTTTAAATTCTTGATGATTTTGAACTACAGATGTAACTTCGTCAGATGGATGATTAACTTTGAAATACTCAGGTCTTGCTCCATTTGAGAACAATTGAGTTCTAAGATTCTTTAATATTTCCCAGTAGTTTTCTAACAAATCTATATCATGCTTTGGTATGCCACCTTTAAGATGCGCCTCAATATCTTGAATATCCTCTTCTTCACTTGAATCAATATATCTAGGAATATTTAGATTAAATTCATTCATTTCAAGCTCTTCTAAAGTAGCAAAATGGCTATATTTTTCGATTTCTTCTTTAGATTCCCAAGTATCAGTAATTCTCTTAAGATCTTGCTCTCTTAATCTATTTTTATTTCCATCCTTAACGAATCCCTTTGATGCATCAATCATGAAAATTCCTTTTCTATCTTGTGCATATGCTTTATCAAGCACGATTATGCAAGCAGGTATGCCTGTGCCATAGAATAAGTTTGCTGGTAATCCGATAATTCCCTCTATATATCCTCTTTTAATCAAGTTTGTTCTTATATTTGCTTCAGTATTTCCTCTAAATAAAACACCGTGAGGGAGAATTACGGCACCTTTACCAGTACTCTTCATAGATTTAATTATGTGGAGAAGGAACGCATAATCTCCATTTTTCGCTGGTGGGATTCCAAATCCTTCAAATCTTTCATAATCATCATTTTCAGGAGTAAAACCATTTCTCCATGATTTGTAAGAAAACGGAGGATTAGCTACTACATAATCAAATGTTTTAAGTTTGTTTCCGTCCTTAAATAAGGGATCCGAAAGTGTACTTTGCCCCTTTTTAATAGTGGCTTCAGGTTCTCCATGTAGCCACATATTCAATATTGCCAAAGCAGCTGTGGTATTTTCTTTTTCTTGTCCATATATTGTTATATCAACAGGTTTCGCTTCGGAAGCGACTTTTAAGAGGAGCGATCCAGAACCACAAGTAGGATCGTATACAGACTGCGTTCTATCCCTTGCTTCACTTGCCCCGATTACTTTTGCAATAATTCTAGAGACTTCTGCGGGTGTGTAGAATTGTCCTTTACTCTTGCCAGATTCAACAGCAAAATGTTTCATTAAATATTCATAAGCATCACCTAGAAGATCGTCTCCATCTGCCTTATTCTTACTGAAATCTAGATCTGGGTTTTCAAAAATTGCGATAAGTTTAGAGAGCTTATCCTGCATTTCCTTTCCTTTGCCAAGTTTTTCTTCGTCATCAAAATCAACAGTATTAATAACTCCATTTAAACCATTTGCTTCTGCTAATACATCCAAAACTGTATTTATTCCTTCACCAATATTTATCTTTCCTTTTAGAGCAACAAGATCTTTAAAACTACCTCCCTCAGGTATAATAACCAGTGAGTTAGGTTTATTGGCATATTTATCAGATACATAACGGACAAATAATAGAACTAATACATAATCTTTATATTGCGACGCGTCCATCCCACCTCGAAGTTCATCACAGGCTGACCAGATAGAACTATATAGCTGACTTTTCTTTAGTGCCATGTTTAACGTTAATTAACTTAACTAAAAGCTCATCAACCGTAACGCCAAGAGCTAGAGCAATTTTTTGTAATGTATTTATAGTAGGGTTTACTACATGTCCATTCTCAATCTTAATAAGTGTCGCATAGGGTATCTCAGCTTTTTGTGCGAGTTGTTCTTGCGTTAAACCAAGCTTCTTACGGATCTCCCTAATTTTCTTTCCTATCTCTTGTTTTTCCAATTATTGAATAGATTATAAGTAATGAAAGGACTATACTATTTTAGTCCTTTATGAATAAATTTGGAAG
>JBAXKR010000145.1:0-2378 GCA_037135235.1 bacterium
CTTTACTAAAATACGGTGACATTAATATTGTGAAGATCTTTGCATTTTTTTGATCTTTTATTAATCTTAGTGCTTCAAAGATTATTTCATTTTCTTTATCTCCAACCGTCCCACCAATTTCTATAAAGAGTGTGTCAACTTTCTTTGCCTCTGCTGCGATCCTTTCAATCAATATATTTCTTAAAAATCTGTGATTTAGTACTTGTCCTGGTCTTTTACTACTATATCCCTCTGAATTGGTTAGTAAAGAAAATAACTGTCCATTAGTAATGTTACTTTCTTTTTTAAATTGATTATGTAAGAACCTTTCATAATAGCCTGAGTCTGCATCTCCCTCATATCCGTCTGCAAGCACAAATACCTCTTCCTTTGAGTATTTTGAAGAAGTATCTCCATGGTAAGGGTTCATGGTTCCGCTTGAAAAATTGTAATAACCGTCAAATTTGAGTGGAGAAACTTTTATCCCTAAATCTTGAAGTAAATATGCAAGGGAAGATGTGAAAATGCCTTTTCCAATATCAGGATATGCACCTGTTATAACAATTATATTCATATTTTTACCTATATTACTTCAAAATATAATTTTCAAGTGGATTATATCACCTAAATAGCCTTACTGTATTAGAAAGTCTTACTTTCTTAACATTTTTGTTGTATAAATAGTAATGCAATTTTTTACTGCAAAAAATATTGTTTACTCTCTCTTTTTTGCATCTATCTTGATAGTTTTATTACTAATTGCAATCTTTTATCAAAATTCATTAAGCGAGAAGAACATAGTATCAGGAAGAAACAATATAACTTCTGAATTGCCATTAAATATAAATTCATTTAAACCTTCAAACTCTTCTAGTGATAATGTATTAGCAGAAGAAACAATCACTAAGATAAATCATTCTAGTTCCAATTCTATTGATACTAGTAGGGATGGTAACTTCAATATGCTTTTCACAGGGGATAATATGCTTGGTAGATCTATAGCTGAAAGAATAGAAAATGGGGAAGATCCATATATGGGTGTGAAAGAGTTTCTTCAGTCATATAATCTGGTATATGCTAACTTTGAAACAAGTATGGGTGAAAAGAATGAAGGTAAAGCTCAAACTGGTAAAGCATATACTTTCAAGACTCCCCTTAAGACCATGGAGATACTTAAAAATGCCAATATTTCCATCCTTGGACTTGCAAATAATCATATTAGAGATTATGGATCAGATGTTTTATCAAAGATGTTAGACAGGTTTGAATCAAATGGTTTTACTTACTTTGGGGCAGGGAAGAATACTGAAGATGCATTTAAAGTTAAGTATTTAGAATATGAAGGCACAAAGTTAGCGTTTCTTGGTATTAATGGGATAGAAGGAGTGTATAACGATGCAAAGGCGAGTACTCCAGGTGGATCATATTTTGATGATACAAGGATTAAAGCACTTCTTAAAGAAGCGAAGCTAAGTGCAGATGTAGTGATTGTTGTCCCTCACTTTGGAACTGAGAGAAGTAAAACAAGTAATAATTTTCAAAAAAAGTATGCACATATGTTTGTGGATAATGGAGCTGATATTGTAATAGGGATGCATGCTCATGTTATTCAAGATACTGAGAAGTATAAGGGAAAATATATTTACTATTCCCTTGGTAACTATGTATTTGAAGAAGGTCCAATTACTAACACAGGATTAAATATTGGAATAACTATTAAAGATAAGAAAATATCAGAAATAAAGGAATATGAAATTAAAATCAAAAATTCATTCCCAGATACTACTACGTTCAAGAAGATTATTCAGATGTAAGAATCATTTAGTACATCTTGCAGAAATCCCCACCACTGAGGGAAGCGAAGAGGCGGGGATGAATGCTCCGATACTTTGAGATTGAAATTTTGTACAATGGGGAATGGAAGTAAGATATTCATCACACAGTGTGTACAAGACGATATATCACATAGTGATGACAACAAAATTTCGACGAAAAGTCCTAAATCCTGGATTTGGGAAATATGCAAAGGATGTGATAGAGAGGATAGTGGAAGAAATGGAGGGAGTAGAAATAGAGGAGATCAATGTTCAAGTAGACCATGTACATATGATCATGATAATACCTCCGAAGTATGCAGTATCAAGTGTAATTGGAGTAATAAAGAGTAGGAGTGCAAAAGAGATACGAAAAAGATTTGACTGGATGGACAAGGTATATTGGGGAACAAGAAGTATGTGGTCAGGAGGCTACTTCGTAAGTACAGTAGGATTAAACGAGGAGGTAATCATGAGGTATGTAAAGTATCAGAGAAGTGAGGATTTAGGTCAAGCGAAGCTTGAGATATAGGTATTTAGTGCCACGTCACTGAGCGGAGCGAAGAGGCGTGGATTTCTACAGAT
>JBAXKR010000146.1:0-2183 GCA_037135235.1 bacterium
TATATATATTCAGGATATCTATTTGAAATCTCTAATACTTCCTTCGCATTTTCTAAACTTGTACTTTGACAAACAATATATTTCAAACCTGAAGTTTTTGCTCTTTCTACGACTTCTTCAAAATCTTCTTTAAATTTATCATCTGTAAGATGAGAATGCGTATCTACCATATTTTTAAAGATTTTCTATAGCCAAAAGAATTTTATCTAATGGATGTTCATAATTTTCAATTTGAAGTAATCCATCTTTGAAAACTACTACTTTATCCCTATCTAGTATGAATTCTTCAGTATACTTAATTCCTTTAAATGTAAGGTTAATTATATATTTCTCATTATCTTTTCCTGGGTGTTTTTGAATTAACATTTTGTATCCTTCTAAATCAGTATACTTAATATTAGATGGCTCAGTATATCCCACATTATATTTAACTGTTCGAATTGGATCTTTAGAAGACATTCTTCTATGATCAAACCAGATAATACTGTCAGCTATTTGTTTATCCATCTTACTTTCGTAATATTGAATAGGGTCATAGATTCCCTTTGCCGTTTCTTTACCATTAGACGATGTAAATTCAGTCTCTGGAGGTGTCATAACTCGAATCCATGCCCTATATAGGTAGTTATTTGAGTCACTTAAGATCTCTCTCTCGCTGGCATCAAATACCTTGGAATTTGACCATGTGATATTTACATTATTTGAAACTTTTCCCAATTTATCAATATTAATATTTTGTTCAACAGTATCTTCTATGTAAAAGTTGGCTTTAAGCGCACATACTTGTGCTTCACTTAAACTAAAATAGTCACCATTAAAATCTTTTGATATTCTTCCAGTTAACCCCATTGTATCCATAAAATCTAGAACTTTTGAACTCTTTGAAGAGAGAATTAAATTCTTAGCTTCAAGCGTTTTAATAAAGGCACTAAGAACTTTAGGAAGCTCACTTGAAGACATAGTCTGATACTTTGCCTTTACAACGTCAGCAATATCTCCAATTATTGATTTTCTACCTGGAGCCCTACTTTTATTTGTTTGAGCAAATATTACTTTTGCTAAGTTGTCTGATGTAATAATTCGGCCATCAGGAAGACTTATAGGTTCAACTAGTTTTATTAAATCACTAGCAAAAAATGTATCCAGCATGATTATATGATCATATGCAGGATATTTTTTCGGATTATATTTAGAAGCTACATTGTAGTAGTCTTTAAATAGATTAATTGATAATTGACCATCAGGATATATTCCAGCATCTTGTGCTCTTAAATGAACATCTCCACATCCTCTTTCCATTAATAGTTTTTGTCCATATATATTCTGATAATTTGGGGCTTTGCCTAATGTTGAACTTACATATATTTCTAAATCCCACATATCAGTTGACGTAATATCACCTACTACTTCACCATTTTGTATTGTCATATTTCCATACGCTGTTAGCAATCCACCAGATGCTCTCATTTCTTTTTCATTTTGAAAAATTACTAAATAATTAGTTGGTTTGTTCGTTCCTAGTAAATCAGGTAGTACTTCAAGAGTTCCTTTTAATTGACTAGAAAACTCTGGGAAGCTTAATTCTAAAGGCTTTGTTTGTTCTTGTATTGATATGATCTTACCTCTCATACTTGTTGGTAAGTATTGTGGATCAACCTTATTCACAGTTTTTAATATATCTTTAATATCTGGCTCAATATTTGTATACAAACTTGAGAATTCAGGCAAAGATTTCATTATTCCAGAAAGACTTTGTGTATCAGTTGTTGTACTTGTAGTTACCACTTTACTATCCATTTGATATCCTGAATTTACTAGAATATCTTTTAATTGAGGTCTAACTTTAATGAATATAGATCTTGATTGTTTTACTAAATCTCTAATATTTGAAAGATTATCATAATATCCCTTTGTTAGTGCAAAACCATTAAGAAAATCAAATGAGCTGAATTGACTTTCTGTCACAGCTAAACTACTTTCAATTTTATTAAATCTATCGTCTAGCTTAGATAAATCCTTAGAAGGTAAATCAACATTAACAAGTGCACTAAATTCATCTTGAATAGTTTTAATACTTGTATATGTCGAAAGTACTGGCTCAAGTGAAATTGCTAATACCACGAAAAGTAGAGAAAAGAATATGAAAATTATTCCTAGTATCACTTTTAGAAACATTGTAATAA
>JBAXKR010000147.1:0-2153 GCA_037135235.1 bacterium
ATGGTATAGATTATGTAATGTAATGGTGTTACTTCGAGATTAAATATCCAAGATATTGGAACTGCAATTAAAACTGAGAATATTGAGAATAATAGGATAAGTAAAGATCCTGATAAGTATCTAGAAATATAATATTTTGTTCTTGAAATTGGCATTGAAAGATACATTTGAATTGTTCCTTTATCTATTTCACCTGCTAGAAAATCAGCTCCAAGAGTTGTAGTTAGAATAACAAGGAGAATTGGAAGTGTTGAACCAAATTGTTTAGTTACTAACATTGACTCAAATCCACCATTTAATTGTCCTTCCATATTAAAAGCCTTAATAAACGCAGGAGGAAGACTAGCCATAAGCTCATTTAATGATTTCATTTGAGATTCAAGACTAGGCCAAATACCAGCATAGGAGATAATAAGTAAGACATTAATACCTATAAGAATTAAGAGTAATATCTTCTTATTCTTTATTGTTATCAGAAGTATTTGTAAAAATTCTTTCATTATTTATAGTATTCTAAAAAGAGTTCCTCTAAACTTGCACTTCCAATGCTCATATCTATTACATTGAGTTTAGGAAGTAAACTTAAGAATGGATTTAAGTCACCACTAATTCTAATCTCAAAATAATTTGTAACATGACTAACAATCTGTCCATTTGCCTTCCTCACCATATCATCTGTTAGTATCTTCGGATCTTTAAGAGTCATTTTAATAATATGCATCTTTTTATTTTGAAGTGCTTTTACATTCCCAACCTCAACTAATTTTCCTGATTTAATAATTGCAACACTTGAACAAACAGATTCAACTTCAGATAGATTATGAGAAGACATAAATACTGTAGTTCCATTCGAACTCAGCTTTTTTAGATATCTATAGAACTGACTTTGAAGAATTGGATCAAGTCCTCTAGTTGGTTCATCCATTACAAGTACTTTTGGGAAGTGCATCAAAGAGATAATAATAGAAAGCTTTTGTTTGTTACCAGTAGAAAGAGTTCTAATAGTAAGATTTGGAATAAATTCAAAATCTTTAATTAATTCTTTAAGAAGAGAAGCTTTTCCCTTAATACTTTCTATGTAATTAAAGTATTCACTACCTTTCCAGCCTGAATAAAAGTATGGATCTGTTGGAATTGACCCAAGAGATTTCATAATCTCTGGACTCTTCTCCCAAGCATCTAATCCATTAATAGTTATTGAACCTTTTGTTGGTTTAAGTAATCCAAGCATACAACTAATTGTAGTTGTTTTACCTGCACCATTTGGACCAATGAAACCTAAAATTTCTCCTTCTTCTACTGACATTGATATATCATCAACTGCTTTATTAGATCCAAAATGTTTTGATAGATTAGTTATTTCAATAACTCCCATTTTTTGATTATATTCCATCTCTATGTCACTTACAATTCAAAGGAAGGATAGATATAATCAAATAAATTAATAGATAAATTTATGGAAAATACAATTGGAATTGTCAGAGAATATGGTGTAAGACCAAGAAGAATAGTACTAGTTCATGGAGGACCTGGTGCTTGGGGAGAAATGAGACCGGTTGCACTTCAATTAGCTAAATCTTATGGGGTTATTGAACCATTTCAAACTGGAATCACAATTCATTCAGAAATAGAAGAACTTAGAACTCAAATAGAAAAGAATGCAGATAAGCCAGTTATATTAGTTGGGTTTTCTTGGGGAGCTTGGCTTGTTGGTTTAGTTGCTGCTAAATATCCTGAAATAGTAAGTAAAGTTATTCTCGTATCTTCAGGCCCACTAGATAAAAAATATGTTAATCAAATGAAAGATACTAGAAAGGAAAGAGTAGAATGCTTACCAGAAGAAGAAGGAATAAGAATAAAGAAAATTGAGTTAATTCTAAGAGATGAAAATATAGAAAAAACTATTCAAACATTAATAAAGAAAAGTATAAAATCTTAAGAGAATGATTTAGAAGAATTAAAACATTACAAAGAACAATTCCTGGGGAAAGCTGTTTTTTGTAACTGCGACGACCCAAAAGAAAGTAACTTCGTTAGATATTTTAGTTATATATTTCTCAATCTCTTTCTTTTCTTCTTTTCTATCTTTTTCTTTAGACTTTTCATCGTCAGGAAAATGTTTTGCTTTAATTTTTTCATATTCAGCTCGTATT
>JBAXKR010000148.1:0-2072 GCA_037135235.1 bacterium
TGATATAGCTAGCGACTTATTATATGACGATACTGCCAATGCTTATTTTCTTGAAGGTGCAACTACAACACGTTTTACTAATGATTATATTATAAATGCGATTACTAATAGGCATTCAGATGCAAAAGTTAGAGATTTTGAACAAGTTTTTGGAGCTTTAAAATTTCAGAGAAAAAGTATAACTTCTAAAACTGCATTTAATGGTGTAACGGCAGAGATAACATTGTCATATAGTCCAAGAGAACAACATCTTCCTTTTAACTTACCTGATATTTTAAGTTTTAAATTAATATTTAATGAGCAGTCGAAAGCTGCTTCAAGTAAACTTTTTGATATTTATATGAAAGAAAATCACCGATCAAGAAGTCGTGATAATCGTTCGCAAAATAATAACTTTGGTAGTAATCAATCAGGAAATAAAGCAAAAGAGGACCCTAAAAAACAGCAAGAGGCAAGAGAAAACTCAGGTTCTAGATGGAGTAAGCAAGCAAATCGTGAGCCAAAGTCAAAAAGGAATGATTCAGATCACCAACAATATGAACAACAAAATAATGATGGATCATCAAATAGCGATCAACATAATACTGGACAAAGTGAAACAAAGAATGAATCATCCAGTCAAGAGACAAGTACTGGTCCAACAACTATTCGTGACGAACAAGATGTGTTTAAATATTTTGGTATTACAACTGAGGAATTGAAAACTTTTAATTCTCTGGAGAGATTAATTGAGTTAATGGAAAGTAAAAGGAAGGAAATCATGAAGAAAAATCATCCTGATGTTTTCCAAGGTAGTAAAGCTGAGAAAAAGGCTAATCTAGAATACGTTCAAAATATTAATAGTATATATGATACTTTGGTGAAAAACAAAAGAAGTAGAAATGTTTTAAGTGATTATATGAGTGGTATACATGTACGTTTTGGTAATTCTAAATTTGATAAAAATTAATCTTTGCTTATTTGTAACTTTAAAAATTGAAAACTATTGGAATAAGGAATAACTACTAAGAATAATTTTGATTAGTTTTCTTTATGTTTTGTACTTGTTTCATATACTTTATATTAAATATGAAGTTGGTGAAACAAGTGAAGAGTTAAGTGTGAATATAATTATAGTGGAAGTTGCTATTTCATATATTCTCTAACTAGAGAAACAACTTTCCCTTGAATTGTTACTTTCTTGGTATATATTGGTGGATATTTCTCATTCATTGGTTGAAGTCTTATTTGATCCTTTTCTTTGAAGTACATCTTAAGTGTAGCAGTGTTATCCATAAACAGTGCCACAACCATATCTCCATTTCTTGCAGTATTTGTTCTTTCACAAATTACAATATCGTCACTTAGAAGATAGCTATCAATCATACTATCACCTGATACTTTAAGAGCAAATACCTCTTTATTCTTTGTTAAATTTGATGGGAGTGTAAGTCTATTATCTTCATCTACAATTGCTTCTATTGGCTTACCTGCAGCAATCTTACCAAGTAAAGGTACTTGCATAAAGTTATCACTTTTTAAAACTTCAGCTTGATTAAGTTCAATTGCCTTGGTTATGAAATTAACACGAATAATATCTCTTTTTTCAAGAGATCTGATTACTTTATTAATCTCAATAGTACTTCTTAATTTTAGTGATTCTTTTACTTGAAGAAGTGTTGGATAGGAATCATATTTCTTAATGAAGGTTTCAAGAAGTTTAACTATTTTGTTCTCCGAAACAGCTTTATTTTCTTTCATAGTATTTTATTAAAGAATATATGAAAGATCCTAACCGAAATTGGTACGAAAATCAAGGGCGGTTTAAAGCTTTTGTTTTATCCAAAGATCTAACCCATCTTCTTTATATCGTGGAATAATATGGAAGTGAAGGTGCATTACAGATTGCCCTGCTACTTCGTTATTTGCATTTAATATATTTACTCCTTCTGCATCATTATCTTTCATAAGTTTAATCGAAAGTATTCTAAGAACCTCACCAAAGTGTTTAAACACATCAGAATCTACATCGAGAATATTCTTCCCGACTTCGGGAAATACACTGAATGGGAGGATTTTAGATAATGTAAGAT
>JBAXKR010000149.1:0-2034 GCA_037135235.1 bacterium
TTATTAAATATGGTTCACTTGATTATAAATCAGTAGTAAATAATAGCTTAGTTGAGACACTTGCAAGATCTATTAACCTTACAGTTACTACTCTACTTGTACTTCTTGCTCTATTTGCACTAGGACCTGAATCATTAAGGTGGTTTTTAGCAGCATTAATAATTGGAATGTTTAGTGGAACATATTCATCTATATTTGTAGCTTCTCAAATCCTTATACTATTCCAACCAATCAAAGAAAAGCTTAAATCTATTAAACTACATAGAGCAAAGAAAAATAACCACTAGAATTCTAATTACAGAAACTAGTATTTCCATTAATATAGCACCTTATATTCTTATTATGATCTGCATATGTAACTGCATAGTGAATTACTCCATCATTTCCATGAAGATAATAGAAATATTTGTTAGATATAGGATTAATTGATGCTTTTAGAGATTCTAATCCGGGGTTTGATATTGGTGTAGGTGGTAAACCAGGCTTTAAATATGAGTTATATGGTGTATTTTTTGCTTTAGTATCATTTGTAATAACAAATTTCCAATTCTTTTGTTCATATAGAAGTGTTGCATCTGCTCCAAGTAGCTTTGTCCCATCACCTTTTCCATCTAATCTCTTTTGAAGGACATCAGAGATATTTGCTCTCTCAGTTGCTCCTCTTCCCTCTCTTTCAATAATAGAAGCAAGTGTAACTGTCTCATACATTGAATATTTTTTACTAGAACTTTGATATAGGGAGAAAAATCTATCTTCAAAACTCTTTAGAAGCTTTTCTACTAAAGCTTGAGTTGATATATCTGGTTCTACCATGTATGTATCTGGAAATAGAAAACCCTCCAATGATTTTTCCTTTGGAAGATACTCAGAAACTATAGTTGAATCAAGGGAATACTTGCTTGGGTTATTTACAATATCCAAAAACTCCTTCTTATCAAAGGCTACTTTATCAAATCCACTAAATTCATTCTGAAGAGTTGTTGCTATTTCATCTATTCTTAATCCTTCTGGAAAAAATATCTTAACATTTGTACTTTTAGGACTATTAAGAACATCTAGTATTTGTTGAAAACTCAAATTCTTAGCAATTTGAAAAGTACCTGCTTTAATCTTATTTGATTGATTTGTTTGCTTAACAAATAGAAGAAATAACTCAGAACTTCCAATTAGATTATTATCCAATAATTTTTTAGAAACAGTGTCAGGAATTTCTCCTAGTTTTACCTCAAAACTTACAATAGAGCTATCAGAACTATTAGGTTTTGTAGTTTCATCAGAATACCAACCTGAAATAAAGACAAAGCCTAGCACACCTAAAGCTATTAAGAATATTAATATTACAAGTATTTTTTTCATTTTGAATTTTTCTTAATTAAGAAATCAATTATTCCAATATATTACTCATCATACTAGCACGAAATACATAGTAATTTAACCTATCTAAACTCAATAAATAACATAAAAACATAGTATTGTGGCTAGAATATATAGAAAAAGGTATTTTCTATGTTACTTTTTTACTAACTTCCTGTTACATCAGGTACTAGAGGCTCAAACTATCCGCTAGTGTTGACAGTTATAGACCTGTAGTGTTGTAATTATTTACTTGAATTTTTATTTATTATTCTTAATTATATGATTTCATCACAAGAAGGATCTACAAAATTAGACTCTAAAGCTTCAAAAAGCTTAAGAGGAGCAGTTATTGCAGCAACATTTCTAACAAATGTTTTAGGTGGAAACGTTGTAAAAGCAGATTCAAAAGTACCTACAGATACATCTTGTACCGTTCCAGGTGAAGTTCTTGTAAATGGTAAAAATATAGCAATTTTTGAGAAAGGTGCATATGTAACATTAGAAGCAAGAGTTTTACCTCAAGGTAACATAAATGCAAACATTAATAATCCAACAGATGCAGCATTCGTTGGCAGATTTAATGTAAGAAATACAGATGGAAGTGGATCATTTAGCCAAGATATATTTCCCGACTTCGGGAAATACACTGAATGGGAGGATTTTAGATAATGTAAGATT
>JBAXKR010000150.1:0-2025 GCA_037135235.1 bacterium
ATAAGAAAATGGTTACTCCATATATAGAACAAATGAATAAGTTCTTTGAAGAAGTAAAAGTGGAGAACTCAAAGTATTTTGTATTGAATAAGATTTAATGGAGATGATTAAATGAGCGTTGAATGTTTTTGGGGAGAGGAAGATGATGTGTTATTATGTAAAGCACAGATGGATTATTTTGAAGAATTAATTGAACAGAAAGAAAAGAAATTAGTCAATGACATTAAAAATATTATTAGTGATTAGCACTTTGGAGGTGTTTGAAATGGGAATGAAAGAAAATTTGAGTATTATAAGAAGACTTTCAGAACGAAAGATTAATATAATACAACAAGAAAAGAACAAAGCATTGAATGAATTGAGAGAGAAGCTAACAAAAGATTTGTATAAAGACAAAGACATTGTTGTAGCAAGAGAAAAGTTAATAGCTATAGAAAAGAATTTGTACGATATTATGTTAAAGAAATACACAAAGAATTATGTTGACGACTCAGACATTAAACATCATACAAATACAGAGATTTCAAGTTATTTTGGCTATAATTATAGTAATAATTTAATTGACAATAATAAAGAATATAAAGCAATGAGCCAAATGTTCTATGACAAAACTGAGAAAATAAAAGAATTGGTAGATAACTCAGAAGTCGAAATATTGTCAAAAACTGCGGAATCAAATACTACACTTCAAAAATTTGTTGAAGCATTAAATAAAATGTAGTCAATTATGTTTAAGCACTGGGAGGTGTTTGTAAGATAAAAGAAATTTATGGAATACAGGAAGTGAAAAAATGATTTGGACTTTAATTCATAATGGAGTTGCAATAGCATTAATAGAAAGTAAAAACCAAATAAAAGTCGGTAGAATAGCAAATGCAAATATAGAAATAAGTTTAATTAATAGTTATAAGAAAAATATATTGGAGAGGATATGAATGGAATTAGATAAGAAGTTTTTACTATGGTGTGCATACTTAATTGATGAACAACATAAAGAAATTTATCATGCTTTTTCTTTGTTTCCAAAAATGTCGGAAGAAGTAAAGACAGAATTAATAGGGCATCATTTGTGTGGATACGATTCTATGGAAATTTTAATTCAAGTAGTAAAGGAATACTTTCCAGAAATGTATGAACAGCATCAATCATTTAATGATATGAAAGTAAAAGTAAAAAAATATTTGGAGAAAGTTTAAATGGATAAACTTATTTGTAAGCCAAAACACTTTACTGATAATGAACCATATTGTCCAGCGTGTGGAAAAGAAATGAGTCCATTATATTTAAAAATAAGTAATATAAAAGTGGGCTCATTAAGTTGGCAACCAATATATTGTAGGAATTGTAAAGAGATATATATTAAAAATGGAATATGGTTTGGTGTTCAAAAGTATTATGATTCTGAATTAGAAGTGGAGATGATTAAATGATTAAAGTAAAAAATAAAAGATATACACTTACAATAAAACTACCAAAAATAAATATGGGTAAAGTCCCACAAGAAGTAAAAGATAAATGGGAACGGATTGCATTAGAATTTTTAAATGAACAGAGGGATAAAAAATGAGTGAATGCTGTCGTAGAATACCAATGCAGAATAAAGAAACAGAAACCACACAATGGAATAAAGATGGTTCGTCAAAAGTAGTAGAACATTATACAGAATACAAATGCGAAAAATGTGGAAGAAATGTAATAATGAAATTTGATTTAAAATGAAAGGAGATGATTAATTGGTTAAAGGAATGAATGAAGCAGTAATACTTTGGGGCAAAGATAAAAAAGAAGCCGTTGAAGTATGGAACTATGAAAAGAGAATTAAAAGTAAAAGAATAAGACACTATGATTTAGTGTGTAATTATTGTGATAAAGGTATGGTGTTTGTAAAAGATAAAAGAGGAATTAAATATTTCAAACATAAAGGGGCGAGTTGTATATGATAACCTTTAAGGATATAATGGATACAAAAATTGCAATGAAAGATGCATGGGATTATAGAGAAAAAATAAAAGATACAGAAGCGTC
>JBAXKR010000151.1:0-2010 GCA_037135235.1 bacterium
AATTTAACTCTTTTACATTATGCACCAATTCGCAACATCTATCCCAACTTATTCAAGAAGTTATTTGTTTTTCCTCAAAGCTTCACCAATAATATTCGTTAATGTATCTTCTACTCTTTTTATACTTACTTCGTAATCCGATTGCTTCTTTAAGTAATCGTATTTATCAAGTGTCCATCCTTTAAGATTGCTTGGAGCTTGGAAAGGCTTGTTTGTAGGTGTAAATATGGCCTCCCCATAAGGTGATATACTGAAATATCCTTCTTGAAGTACTGGAATAGGATTTTCTCTTGTAGTGTATCTTGCAATATGATTTGTAGTAATTACGCCATTTTCGTTAGTAATACAAATTATTAGATTATTCTTTACCAGATCAGAAAGATTGATTTTTCTTGGTTTTCCAAACACTTTGTCATGTGTAATATCCTTAAGATTCATAAGAATATTTAAAGCTGACTTTCTTGATTCGGGTGCTAATATAATGCTATTTTTAAGTCTTGTTCCAGCTATTATTTCTGAAGCACCAAAAGATAAAATACCAGCAATAACTCTGCTTCTTGCGCTATTTTTCATATGTTCCGAGCTTCTATCGATGTATGACTGAATTAAATTTATTGTTCCATTTCCTAATTTAATTCTGTCCCCTTCTTTTTCGTAAGTAGAATCAGTAAGAGGAATAATTTCTTTGATTGGTAAAGATACTTTTTCTCCAGTTGTAAGTTTAACTAAATATCCAACTACTTCATTTTCAAATATATTTGGTTCTATTATTTCCCCAATATTGGTTGATATTCCTTCAGTAAGAATGACTTCTTCTTGACCTTTCTTTAAAGTAATTTTCCCAGATGCTTTTCTTTTAATTATTTGATCTCCCTTTTGCAATTCTTTAACTTTGCCTGCATTTTCTAATGCCTTTTCTAAAGTCATCTTACTAGGTTTACTTTCTTCATAATTTAAACGAGCATCCTTTAGTGCTATTTCAAAATTTATGGATAATGATTCACTGATGTCTTGCATATATATACATTGATAGATAAATTATCGGGGATTATATCATAGTGAAAAGAGCTCTATTGCCAGAGTTGTTTTTCTTCTAAGAACTTAGCAAGATAATCGTTAGTATTTGTTAAGTATCCCTTGTTATATAGTTCTGTTGCGAGGTCTACTCCAATATATCTAATATGCCAAGGTTCGTATTTGTATCCTGTTAGGTTATCCTTTCCTTTTGGATAGGATACTATAAATCCATATTTGTAAGCCTCATTTTCAATAAAGGAATATACTTTAAGATTTCCAAATGAGTTATCAAAAGCTGAGCAATTACTGCATGATAGATCAAGTGTTGTTCCTAGTTGATGCTCACTATGTCCTTCTTTTGCTGAGTATACATTTGCATTAAATGTTGCAACTTTGTCTGACAATCCTTTTTCCTTTTCTTTTGCTACCCAACCATTAAATGTTGCAATTTGATCACTGTATGATCTATATGAAGAAACTATTTTCATTGCGATACCTTGCTTTGAAGATGCATTAAACATATTTTTCAATTTACTTAGAGCTTCTGAATTAAGCATTCCTCCACCTAACAGAGGAATTGAGATAAGTGATGGTGGAGTGTACTTTTTATCTAAACTGTTATCTTTATTAACTGGGAAATACATACAATTATTACATGTTAACTCCTTTTCTATTTTGGTATCAGTTCCTTTAACTGTCTCTTCGCTATTAACTATTGCAGAAGTATCCATATAGTTATGAGTTAGAGGACTTGCAAATACAGCATTCCTGTTATTCTCAGTTGCTAGATATGAATTAAAAAAGAAGAGTACAGATATACTAATTACTGCAATAACAAATAGTACAGCTACAATTTGAAATTTTTGTTCAGCATCACTCCTTGCTTCCATGCCTTATTCTAACAAAGAAAAAAACATTATGCTTTAAATATATAAATTTGTTGAAACTAAGTTAAAATGACACCCATTACCAAGTTAAAATGACACTACCCTC
>JBAXKR010000152.1:0-2002 GCA_037135235.1 bacterium
GAAATATTAATTTGAGTTTATAAATAATCATATATAACTTGAGCAAAGTTAAATGAACCTACCTCGGTATTTATTGCATTTTTGGGATCAAAATCTCTTGCGACTTGCTCAATTAAATCAATAGTTAATCCTAAAGGATTTAATATATTACTCTTATACATATTAAAACCTATATAGCTTAAGCAAAATCCCCTTATAATTTGAGCAGCGTGTTTTGGATTTACTAACTTTTCCCTTAGTAAACTTTCCGGAAGTGTTTGTTGAGACAATGCTAATGCAATACCAGCTTCCAAAGTTCTTTTTTCTAAATAATTTAATCTTTCTTCAAGTTGATTAAGTTTATGATTTTCAATTAATTTACTATTATGTAAGTCGTTAATTAAAGTATTTAATGTTGAATCTGTAGTTACTCTATTTCTGCCAAATTCACCGTTTATTGCTTCTAATCCTAGATCATAAAAGTTAACACTTTCTATTACAACAGTTGATAACATTTTAATTCTACTTTTAAGTGAAACTATCTTCTTTGCTCTTAAGTTAATTCCATCTTTAACCATTTTAGAAATCAATCTATGTTCTTTGCTAATATTTGGAGAAAAACTTCCATCACCATTATAAGCTGCCACTTCGAAGCTTTGTTTGAATCCATCTTTTACAATAGTCTCTACTAAAGCTCTGTTCTTTCCCCAGGAATCTAATTCATGCTCATACATAAATGCATTAACAGCATTATTGATTATTTCTGTTAAATTACTTTTTTGTGATGCAGTCATACTTGCTTCATAAGCCTTTATTGCCATTGTAGGATTAGCATATAGATCAGCTGGTACTATTTCAGTTCTATTATTTCTCACTTGTTGATGCATAACTTTTCTAACAACTCTATATGTAGGTTTTACCTTAAGAATCTCTGCTACTACAACTTCTTGTATACCAGTAAGAATATCACTTGAATATACAGTTTCAGATATAGAAGACAGAAATTTTCTAATCTTAATTAATTGAGGTCGAGCTTCATTTTTTAATATTTCACTAAATTCCTTAACTATTGGTTGAATAGAGTCAGAATCATCTATCTTATCAACAAGTTCTGATAAGTCTAAACTAATGTCTCTAGCATCTTTTGAAGAAGATTCCTCCTCATCCTCAATTGATACTTCTGCTTCCAAATTTTCATCATCAAAACTAGCAATATCAGACTTTCTTATCTCTTTTGAGATAAGGGAAAACAAACTAGCAGAAATAACTTCTGGTGATTTTCGAACAATATCAAACATTGTAGTAATTAGAACTGCTTTTTCTTTACCTCTTGCAGTTAATGTTCTTACAATATTATAAATATATTCTTGACCTTTGGGTAACTTTATTAGCTTTTCCAATAATGAATCTTTTACACCTCTAGGATCTTTGTTTTCGACATTTGATTGTACGTTAATTAAAAAATCAATCGCTAATGTAGCATTGGGAGTACTTACATAGTTTTTACTAACTTGCTCAGCAATAAATTTAATAGCTGTTTCTACAATTTCTATTTGTTGTGCAAGATTCTGGTTTCCACGAACAATTTGGATAATTTCCAACTGGTCATTTTTTTTCCATGGTCCTAACAAAAGATAACGTACTCTTCCCTTTAAAGAATCTTTTCCTGACGTCCTATATTGTGCGATCTCTGTTTTGCTACTTTGACCTTCTGTTTGTATTCGAGAATCTCTATTACTTTGTACTATGCTTCTTTCTTCCATCCTATAATTGTATCATAGTAAGGTTATTCATCCAATAGTATTGTAGAACATTCAGTGTCTGTTACCCCCTAGTATTGTTAAGTTTAATTTAATATAGTTAGCTAAATATTCAATATTGGTGATTAAAGTGAATAAGTGTCAAAACGCGATTAAAAGTAGACCATTACGAAATAGAAAGTAGACCTAATTAAGATCAATCTGATTGAGTACCTTTTTCACTTTTCTTTTAAAAAAGATGTTGTTTGTTCTTCTCCATGGAC
>JBAXKR010000153.1:0-1911 GCA_037135235.1 bacterium
ATATTACCTAACTATATTCCAGAAAACACTAATACTCATGAGTTTATTAAATACATTTCAATTGGAGGAATAGAAAACTTACCAAATTCTTTAGCTAACTATTTTAGTAAATTTCCTAAGAAGTAACTCATATTTATTAATCTTCGTAAATGCAAAAAACTAATAAGATGGTTATTTTCAAAGAAGGAAATATTATTTTCTATGAACGATCTGGTGGTGTTTGCCTGAGAAATGACGAAGTATTACTTTTCTTCTTTCCTTCATTTAATGGTTGGTCTCTTCCTGGTGGAAGATGTAATCTTCTTGAAACTTCGAAAGAAGCAGTTAAAAGGGAATACTTAGAAGAGATAGGAGAAGAAGTAACAGTGAAAGATAATATTATTATCGCAGAAAATATGTTTACTGAAGGAGGTAAAGATTTTCATGAAATACTATTTGTATACTTAGTTGAATTTGAAAAAGATTCGAATAAGTACAAGGTTGACGAGTTTTATGCAACTGAAGGTGAAGAAAAAATGCTTTGCAAATGGTTTAAGTTGAATGAATTAAAAGACATTAACTTAAAGCCTGAATTTCTTAAAACTGAACTTTCCCAAATTAGTAAACATACAAAACATATAGTGTATAGAGATAATTAATCATTAATTCTTTTGACATATTCAAAGTTTTTTCGTATTATCTCCTCATGATATTCAGAAACACAAACAACAAA
Organism: bacterium; assembly: GCA_037135235.1. Lineage (GTDB taxonomy): Bacteria > Patescibacteriota > Dojkabacteria > JBAXKR01 > JBAXKR01. The sequence goes on from JBAXKR010000153.1 coordinate 713, forward strand.
AATATTTTAGGAGGATGCTCTCGCTTTTTAGGGCTATCTTGTTGTTGTTTGTCGTAGGAAAGCTTCCAAACAAATAATTTCAATTTAGCCTTAATAGGCCTTTTTTTTGTCTCTATTTTATTTTTTATTCTATCTATATGTTTAACAAAAGTTTAATTATGAATGCTCATACTTCCTGTAAAGGATCTTCCATATTCATAAAGGCAATATTGATGTTGTAAGTTTATTACAAAACAAATCAACTCAATTAGCCTTAACAGGCCTTTTTTTGTATTAATTTTATATTTTATTATTACGATCATGTTCAACGAAAATTTAGTAAGTGAGAGAGATAGCGCAAAACCTATAAGGTATGTTACTAATCCAGATAGACTTACAGCAACTCCTGACAACGCAAATTACACAGCAACTATGTATTGGGAACCACATCCTACACATGGCGAAAGAATTACTGCAGCAGACTGGAAAACAATGATTGAAGTTAGAGACGTGTTAACTAACTTTGCTGGTAAAAATCTTGTCAGATTTAATCTGTTATTAGCAGATAGTCATGCTAAACAACTTAATACTCAGTATGTAAATGCAAGACGAAACCTACTAAAAATAGATGAGATGGCAAGTGAAGTATTTGGCAACAAATACAACCCTGTATGGATGACAGATTGGAACATAGATCTCGAAATGGCTCCAACACTAGACCCTAAACTGGAGGCAATATATAAACAAGAAAAACATATCATTGAAACCTATCTTGTAGATCCGAACGATGTATTAGTTACTTTGCTTGAAAAAGATAAAGTAAACTTAGAAGAGTTGTATCACCCAGTTACAATTCTTTACTTAAGATCGAGAAGAAAAAGTGGTACCCAATTCGTACTTAATGCTCCTTGGGAGTTTGCTTAGGACTAGTATGGGGACTCTAAGTACGAGTCCCCATATTCTGTTTGTTCGTCATTTAATTTCCAAAAATAATAGAAAATATTTCATTGGAAATTTTATTTGGATTCACTAAGTCAATTGCAATTTCACAATTTGGATTTCGTTTGCTAAAAATTGTTTGACCTCTTTTTTTACCTTTAGAAATTACTTCAATCCCACTTTTAACCCATACTGCTTCAAGTGGAAAATATTTAAGATATATTGCAAGTGGATCATGAAGATTAAAATCCTTTTCCCTATCATGATCATATTTATTAAAC
>JBAXKR010000154.1:0-1880 GCA_037135235.1 bacterium
CGTCAAAGAATTTAAAACAGGACAATACAAAATAGTTTAATTATTCTTCATCAAAATCAACAATCTCTTTTGTATCATATAAAGGATAAACAGGATTAGCATGAATAATTCTCCTCTTAGGTTTAACATCATCAGCCCATTGAAATAAATATTCCTGTTGGATAAATTGTGGAGTAAAAACATCAAGTTTAACAGTAGAAGTTTTATTAGTAAGATTCTTACAAAATACAAGTATATCAATAGTATCTCTAAGCCTTTTATCTATTTGTGCAAGATGCTGAGTAGTAACTAACATACGAACATTTCTTTTTCTTGTTTGTAAAATAAAATAAGATAAAATTTTATTTTTCTTAGTCATACTACTACGAGAATCAATAGCTATATGAACCTCATCGAGAAAAATAACTACATCCTGTAATTGTTCTTTATTTTCAATCATATATTTAAGTTGTTTAAAATTCAAAGCAGTATAAGGAAAATTTAATTTAATATTTGAATAAATTTTATAATGTTTATCTCTATGATATAAATAACATTGTTCAACGGCTGATAAAGTCTTACCACTCCCAACTGTTCCAATAAATGCTAAAATCATATATTATCTCATCGCTTTTTTTGTTTTATCTTGCAACTCTTCAATACTCATATCCTCATCTAAAAAATACTCACACAAAGCAACATAAGTTTTAATCAACTTCTTAGCTTCAACATTATTAGTCTTAGATAACAAACCAACCAAAGTATCACGATACTCAATAATATGCTCCTCAGATGTCATTTAGCACCCCGATAATCAGCAAAGCCAGAAGTACCCTTTAAAGCAGTAACTTTTAATTCCACATGAGAATCCAACTTATCAATAGGCAACTTCTTAATAAAAATAATAAACCCCTCATACTCCACATAAGCATCTTTCTCAGCAATACCATTAGGTTTAACAATAATAATATCACCAACTTTAACAGGGGGAATCATCTTCTTACCATCATCATCAAGTTTAATCTTCATAACAACATCACCATTCTATACATTATTATTACCATTACCCCCACCCCCAAACAATTTACTCATCATAGATGGAGCATTACTATTACGATTCTCCATCTGCAAAGCATCAATAAATTCTTTTCTACTCTTTCTATCCTTACTAACACGCAACTTTAAAAAATTCTGCACCAACACATCAACATTACTAATCATAAATTTCTCTTTCAAAAATTGCAAACGAGTAATATTATTAATCTCATCATGGTCGATTTCAGTTTTTAATTCAATATTAGTCTTACTAAATAACTCTTTACTAACAGTCTTAATATTATTCTCAGTTTCAAAATTTTGTGATAAACTCGTTTCTAACAAATCATCCGATTCAGCACTAATAACACTATGAGCATCAAGATTACGCTCCACCTTTTCAACATTAACATTACTATTATCATCATTTCTCATAGTTGGTTTAAGACGACTATCAATCTTATCATCAACAGGAGCATCCACTTCATCATCAAAAATAACTGCAATCTCCTTTTTCTTAGCAATCTTTTTCAAATTCTTAGTTTCTTCTTTTAACAATTTATCCTTTCGTTTCATTTCAGATAACTCAATACGATTCAACTCTTCAAGACGACGATTCTCAACAAGTTGTTCTTTTGCTTTAATACTCGCTTCTAACATTTGCTTTTGAAAAGGAGTAAGCACATCACTTATTTTCTCTTCTCCAACCACAACTTTATCAATAACCACATCTTCAATAAGTTCTTCTTTAATAGGAATAGAACTAATAGTTCCATCAATATTAAATGGAGAACCAACATCATTACTAACAATCACTTTCGGCTTTCTTCCCATAAATAATTACCTAATACAATTAACTGTAAGAT
>JBAXKR010000155.1:0-1862 GCA_037135235.1 bacterium
GTATTGTATTTATTCCACGGACCTGGTTCTTTTCTAAATTGAGGAATAGTAGTATTTGTTTGTGGCATGTTCATACCTACATATGCTTTAGGTAATCCACCATTTTTCATTACATAGTCTTGAAAACTATGAGCATCAAATTTACCACCTTTCTTCTTTTTAGGATCCATATCAAACCCACCAGCTTTCATTATCTGATATACTTGATCAATATCTGTTGATCCACCATATTGATCTGAAGCACCACCAGATTGAAACATAAAGTTAGGTGCAGGTTTACTTCCTCTATCATATGGAAGATATGTTTGAGCTTGAGGAAATGCTTCTCCTCCCATAGCTTTTTTATAATACCATTCTAAATTTTGAGCTTGTGGAAATTGTTCTTCACAATCTGTACAATGTTCACCACCATGCATAGCCATACCCATATCTTGTTGTTGATCAGCAGCATCTTCTTGGTCTTGTTGACCCATCATTGCTTCTTGCTGTTCTACACCTTGCTGTTGACCTTCTTGTCCTTGTTGCTGTTGAGCCATAGCCTGTTGAACTTCTTGAGCAATAGCTTGGATAGCTTGTTGTTGTTGTTCTTTAGGTAGGGCTTGAAGTTTTTTCATTAGCTCTTCAGGTTTCATCCCTTTCATTTGAGCATATGCCATTAATATTTGTTGGAGTTGTTCTTGACCACCACCTTGAGGTCCTCCTGCTTGAGCTTTGTTCATAGGTAATTCTAATACACTGTTTCCTGCAAAGTTATAATCTTGATTTGGCATCATGTAAGATGCACCATATGGCGTTAAAGCAACTTGAGGGCTGGTGTTCTTCATGGTGATTTGAGTGCCTTGGTTATCTCCTTTTATTAAGGTAGGTATTCCTGGGAAAAGATTTTGTCCTTCTTGGTTTGATATGATTGGTTTAAACTTATCCATTATTATTTAGGTTTATTAATTTTTACTTTATATGTTGCTCCACCTTGTTTTCTTTGATTAGGATTAAAATAAGGTTGTCCTGATCTCATCATGTATTTTAAATCATCATACCCTTGCTGCAAAAGTTGTCCTGATATGCCTGGTATTAGCATACCTACTCCATTTACAGCAGCATGTTCATAATCTCCAGCACCAAGATTATAAAAAAGTGCACCAGCATCTACAAAAGTATCAAAAGGACTTAATCCTATACCAATTGCTCCTGCATATTCTGGAATAGGATCATATAAATATTGAGATTTATCATTTGTATAAGTTTTACTAGGACTTAGTTTAGTAGAAGTACTTTCTATATTGGTTGGTTGAATATATACTTCAGGTTTTTGAATTGACTGAATTTTAAACCCTCCTTTAGGAATAGTTATACCACTTTGAGCTTTAGCTAATCCACCATCTTGTTTATAATTAATACCATACTTATCAAGTGCTGGAATAATTACAGAATCTCTATATTGCTCAATAGTTTTTCCATAAGGAAATACCTTATTAGTTAAAAGAGGTTTTTCTTTTGTCACTGGTATTCCAAAAAAGGCACTATTGTTATGTCCATAATAATCTTTTTCTGTACTTGGAGTTAAAGGACCATAACCTTGATAAGATTGTAATTGTTTATAAGAAGGTCCATTTGGATATCTACCTTTACCCAGTCTTAGTTGTTCCTTTAATGCTTGAGCTGCTAGATTAGCTTGTAAACTATATTCATCAAGTCCTTCTACTGTAGGTGTTCTGTGATTTAATGAATGTCCTATATTTTCATCTGTTTTTCCAAATTTAGTTTCATTTGCTATTATAGTAATTAAAGTTGCTGGATCCACACCCACTGCAAAAGCTTTTTCTACTATTTTATTAATGTCTTCTCTAGGTATATTATATAAT
>JBAXKR010000156.1:0-1846 GCA_037135235.1 bacterium
TTCTGTAACTAAGTAGCAACTAATTATTTACCAACTTAGTAAGTATTTGGTAAATATATATATAAGTTCTTTAACAATATTAGTATTAAAGAAACAGTAGCAAGAATTCCCCTTTTTCAACTTAGTAGTAAAATACCCCCTATGTTTGTTAGAATAGACATTAGATTTGGAGGGTTACCCAAGTGGCTGAAGGGGAGGGTTTGCTAAACCCTTAGTACGGAGCAATCCGTAGCGAGAGTTCGAATCTCTCACCCTCCGAATTAACTTGATGACTATGGGATCAAGTGATATAATAGTCACACTATAAGTTTATTAGTCATTAAAACAATGATAATAGGTACGCATAAAGCTTCTCAAACAAGCAAATTAGGCGGAAGAGGTTTATCCCCTGATCAAGAAACATTAAATTCCCCATCAAAGAAAAGTAATTTAGGAACTACTCTACTTCATAATATTGGTCTTGTACTTAAAGAAGGTAAATTAAAAATTGAGAATAAATTTAGAGCTGGAGGTACGGTATTGACTGCAGTAGCTGGAATTGCATTATTAGCGATAAACAGTGGTAGTTTAAAATCATCAGAAGCTACGGTAGCTAATAAAGTTGATCCAGTTGAGCCAAATAAAATACTTCAAGTATTTCCTACAGATAAACCAGAACAAATAGCTACAGTATCAGTAGTACTTCCTACAATTGAAGCAACTAAAACACCTGAACCTACAGTAACGATCGAAGCTACTAAGGTTGCAGCACAAACTGAAACTCTTATGCCTACAGCTACTCCAGAAATTAAACAAGATAAATTAGGTGAAAAAATGAATTATGATGTTACTAAAGGAAATATAATTAAAATTGATAATGCCAGTGAGAAAACAATAATTCAAATAACAATAGAAAAATCACTAGACTTTACAGTTACTAATGTTTTAAAAGACCCAATTTCAAATACAATTTCATTATTAGTAAACTTTGCTGGAGAGAATACTATTACATATTTCAAAGTACCTACCGAAACATATGTAATTAATGCAACCTTTGATAATTGGGCAGGATATAAAGTATTAAAGACTACAGAACCATCTAGAATAGTATTAGGTAATATTCAAGGACAAGAAAAGTCTAAAGAACAAGCTATTCTTGAGAGAAATCTTTCCTTATACGAAATGTTATTTAAAATTACTCAAAATGTTGCTGTAATTTCTAAAATAGAAAAAACATATTTTAACAAAAGTAAATCGGGATTTCTTGATGTATCAGCATCTATTGCTGAAACAAACAAGATGTTTAGTAAAGGGGATAATTTGACAAACATCGAAAGAGGTATAAACAATAACATTTTTGTCTATTTAGAAGAGAACCGCGAAGATGCAAAAACCATTTTCAAAAATTTTGAAAAAGCAATTAGCAAGAAAGGTTCAAACTTAGAAATCACTTCAGTGCTTACTGCTCCTAAATTGAATGGCACGAACCCTGTAAGTCTACAATCCATTGACAATTACAATGGATATTTTCAATCTTTTGAATATTTAGACAAAGAAACTGGACAAAAAACACTAGTAGTTTTTGGACCACATTATTCTCCACAAAGTACTCAAGCTTTTAATGAGTTAAATGCTCAATTCCCTAGGGTTATAACTATAGGGCTTTGGGTGGACTTAACATTTGACGGAAACAAAAATCCATTAGCAGGTGCAATAGCATTGTCGAAATAAATACTTTTAACTAGTATGATTATATTAATTAGGTAATAATTAATTACAACGTAATTACGTGGTATAATAGTCACACTATACGTTTAGTCGTCATAAAATAATGGCACTACAAAGCCCAACACCAAGAGGTGGTTTT
>JBAXKR010000157.1:0-1824 GCA_037135235.1 bacterium
CACTAATAGTGTCAGGTATATCAAAATTAATTTCTAAATCCCCTCCAGAATTTAGAGGGATTGCGGCAAGACTATATTCATCTATTTTTTTGGGAAATATTTCTGTTTTCTCCCACGTATTTGTATCACGGTTGTAATATTCAATAAAACCGTGCATTTCGTTTGCTGCAAGTTTTCTTCCTGACCCAGTAATACTATTAAAAAGAGAATTTGTATTTGCAAACCCAGTTGCAAGTCTTGCTGGAATTCCCATAGATCTTAATATACCTATTCCTACAGTCGCATGGGTATCACAATCAGCAAAACCAATTTCTAATACTCTTTCTGCAAATGTACTATCCCTTGAAGGAGTTTTATAGTATTCATTATATTTTGGATTAACCGAGTAGGTAATCTCATTCCCTAGTATATCCATAACCTGACTAACTTTATCTTTTGTAGAAATATTGGAATTTCTTATTGGCGAAAGTTGTTCTTCAATTCTAGGTATTCTAACTATTCCGGTAGGAAACATTTTACTTTCGTCTCTATACTTTTCAATTTTGTCAACTCCATAAAACTCCTCCTCACTTCTTTCATAGGAAATCTCAAGGCGGGATTTATTTTGAGAAATTATCGATGGAATTTTCGCAACTAAAGAACCATCTGACATTATATTTGTATCAATATCTACATTAAGTCTAGTATTACTTGAATTAACAATTGAAATATCAGTAACTCTATATCCATAAGGAATTGGTATTTGCGTCATTCCACCAAAAGGTAAATTTGCATTGGAACTAACTACAAGCTCATGTTTACTAGTTCTTGTATCTTCATTAAATGTAATCTTATTCCTTATCTCCGCTGTTGATTTCCATTTGCCAGTAGTTGATACATCTGCAAATGTTTTTAGTCTAAAATATGAATCAGGTGTATTTCCACTAATTATTTCCCAGATCATTGTGTCATTTTTAAGTGCTTCTGCTCCTGAGTTGTCAGCTTGCATTTCATTCTCATCGTACATACTTTCACCTGTTTTTCCTGTTTCTTTTTTAGTGCCATTATCTAAGAATTCATTGGATTGACCTAGTTCAGTCTCAGGAGATACCGAATCTGTTGAACCATTTGAATTAGGATGTTTATTCTTATCTTGAAGATATTCTAAACTTGAAGTATCTGACTTAGCATTTTTTGTTCCTTCGGAAGTTGAGGGTATGTAGAAGCTATCAAAGTTTTTAACAAAATCAAATACAGGAAAAAAATGTGCAAGTATCATTCCACTTGCAAGTGTTGCAAGGACAATATTTTTACCTGAAATCTTAAATTTCTTTTTTCCTTCTAATACTGTTTCCGCATGCATGAACGAAATAATTATTGCATCTGAAAGAAAAGGATCACTTGAATCAATTCTTCCTTCCTCAATTTCATTAAGTAGAGTTTCTCCTAGTATTTCTTTATTGAGGCTAGTGCTTAAAGTAGCGAATGCTTTAGTGAAGTCTTTTCTTGATAATTTTGCTTTTTCTAATTCTGAAACTATTAACTTTAACTTTCCCATCTCTTGGATTAGTTCCAATTCTTCGACTATTTCAATTGGAATTATTTCTTTAGTAACGAGCATTGCAAATTGTTCTGATGGAGATGATATTATGGTTTGTATTTTTTTTAATATATGCTCGCTAGGACGTCCAAGTGACGTATTTACATTAATCGCATTAATTAATAGATCTATCTGTTCAAACTTGAAATCGATTACTTCTTTTAATTCTCTAATCACAATTTCAGTTTCACCATTTTTACAAAGTTTTACTATTTCATTTAATCTACTTATAAATGTTCTTGCAC
>JBAXKR010000158.1:0-1791 GCA_037135235.1 bacterium
GTATAATATTCCCCCCAAAATACCCATTACCTTTAGTTTCCATCCTCCCACTCACAAATAGATCATCATTAGTAGGAGAAGAGAGTGTTGTACTACCTGCATCACCGATTTGAATATGACCTACGTCTGTTTTAATAACTAATGCATCATAAGTATCATCATATTTAAGAGCACCATAGTTTGCTAAAGCGGAAGCTGTGTTGTAACCATAGACTCTGAATTCTCTGTTCTCACCTGTTGTTGAATTACCAAAGAGTAACACTCCTCCAGTAAGATCTGTAGCTTCATTACCAATACGTAACCATCCAGTACCAGATGAAGTCTCTATCAATGCATCTGTACCTGTATGAGTTAAAGATAAATATTTGTTATCACTAGTATATCCATAGATTCTAAGTTCATTATCAATATTACCTGTAGAACTTCCGACATTCACTACTCCACCACTTGATGTTAATGTTAGATTTCCAAAAGAATCTACATTAGATATTGAAGTCACTGTACAGTTTACTTCTCCAGGTGCACAAGCAGGGTCTAGAGTCTCCCCTGCATTATATGCTTGACCTATAGCAAAGGTAGGAATGTAAGCAGAAAATAGTAATACAAATACTAAAGAACCTACTATTCTAGTCCAATATTGTCTGAAGAATTTTAGATAATTTTTGGGCATTATGTACTATGAATTATAACATTAAAATACACAAAAGATATAAAATTTATTTTATTTTAATACCAGTTTGACCATTTTTACACTCTACTTTTTCAATTTTTCTATAATCATTACCCTTAGTCTCCAAGCTCCAAAGCATATCTCTAGAAATATCATCTTGAGCTTGTTTATCCCCTTCTGTAACACAAAGTTCATTACCGTCTTTTTGATAAAATTTACCAAAACCTTGTTCTTCTAATTTAACTTCTGCTTTTAAAGTATTTTCTTTAGTAATTAGATTATCTTGATGAAATAAAAAGGCTGATACAGATAAAACTATTATTATAAAAATAATACCCCATATTAATTTAATATTTTTCATATAATTTTATTGAGCTGTTTTTGAAATCTTTGCTCCAGATACTGTGCCATCACTATAATTTCTCCAATCATTGTAAGCAAATGCTGCATAATAATAAGTAGTCCCTATTGATACACCAGTGTCAGTATAAGCCGAATTTGTCCCATTATAAACTATCTTGCCATCAGTTGGAGATACGGGGTATGAACCAGTCTTTCTTATTATTTTTGTTCCTTTCCAACTTATATCATTAAAAGGATTAACCCATGTCAAAATTATTTGCCCACTAGATGAAGATGCGTTCATGGATGCAATATTACCTTGTGTAGCTGTATTAGGTTCTGTAAAACTTGTAGATGGAGGAGTTACTTCATAAGCATTTGGTAATGGTGTACCCTCATAAGGTGTCGCTACAGCTTTCACAGTAGAATCAATATGCGAAAAATTATTATTTTTATCATAAGCAAATATAGTATAAAAATAAGTTGTACCATTTGTTAATCCTGTATTTGTATAAGAAGTGTTAGCACCCTTATAAACAAGTGTTCCATTTGTAGGAGATATTGGAGAATAATCTGTACGTCTAACAATCTTAACACCAGAGAAATCAGTATTATTTGGATTATCCCATGTAAGATTAATTAAGGTATTTCCAGCTGAAACATTAAAGTTTGTTGGCTTACTTTGCGCAATATTACTTGGAGGAGTCACACCCACTGGTATACGTGTCGTCCTTGCTCCTCCATTTATACCACTAGAATAATTTGATGAACCATCATAA
>JBAXKR010000159.1:0-1784 GCA_037135235.1 bacterium
CATTATATGTAGTTGGTGTTAAACCTGTAACTGTTACTCTTTGTCCAGCTACAAATGAATGTGGTGCTGAGGTATTAAAAGTTAATACAGTACCTGAACCTGTTGCTGAAGATACAGTTGCTACTGAACTTGCTGTAACAATTTGAGTACTTGTAGTAAGATAAGCATTAATTATTACATCAGTCATTTGCCATTTGGTACCAGATCCAACATTTAAAAACTTAGTACCTGTAGGCCAGTAAGGAATTCTATCAATTACTGCTACAGGATATGCTGCACTTGGGTAAGCAGCAGCTTTCATTCCTACAATATTTTGTGCATGTTGAATATAAATATTGCTTACATATATTTTTGTACCACTTCTTGGAACAAGCATTATAGCAGCTTCAGAACAAATAGTTTCAATATGGCAATCTTTAATAGTGCCATTAGGTGCAACAGTGCTATTTAAAGAATCCCATATAATGCCCCATCTTGGATTACCTGTTCCTTCAATTATACAATTTCTAACAACTGTAGTATCTGAGTCAAATACTCCAATACCACCTGTTGAATTTAATGTATCAAATACTCTAACATGAGAAATTTCACATGCATTACTTGAAGCATTAGCAAGAGCAGCACCTGTCCAAGAACCTGGTCCTAAACTAACAGAATAACCAAGACCAATATTATTAGTGAATATATTAGTTACTGTAGCATTCATACAAAACTCCATTCTAATACCAAAATCAAAGTTTCTTAAGAAAATATTCTCAATTATACTTCCATAAGTAGCACCTAAATGTAAAAATGCATATCCATATGTTTGCCATACACCACCTGAACCATCTGCATTAAAGTTTTTAAATGTAAATCCATTATCAATGTATAAATTTTCAGCTGCATCTTGATCTGTTGGATAAACTATTGCATTATATGTTTGAGCAACTGGAATTCTTTGGAAGAAGTTAAACTGTAGTGTATTTGCCTTAACAATAGTTGCACCATTTCCATCAATAACAAACATACCTCTACCTGTTTTACCACCTATTATACTAATAGGTAATTCACAAGTTCTAGTTAACCAATATACTTTAGGTTCAAATATTAACCCTTGATTACCCAAAGTTTGCATCATTCTTAAAGCATATCTAATAGCTGTTGTATCATAGTTATCAGATGTTGTTGCAAAGCCAACACCATATCTACTATCTAAAGTAGTTTGAGATACACCTAATGTAGCAAATGTATATGGTGTTGTAGTTGTATTTTGACAACCAAACCAACCTACATTTACAGGGCCATCATAAACTCTTATCCAGTATCCAACTGTTGATCCAGTAGGTTTGATTCTAATACCTGGAATATTAGTAATAGAGGCATTAGGTACACTTTCTATAAATTTAAATGTTCCTCCACCTGATTGACAATTAGCATCAAATGATCCAATTGTATGTGTTGTGTAGCTGGTTGAGCCAGCCATGTCATAAAATGTTTTAAAGAATGCCATAGTTTATTGTTTTATTGTGAAACTGTTTTATTGTTAATACGCATAAAATTAGTTAAATAGTTTTTAGATCTAGAACTAAATGAGAAGTTATCAGCAAATCTATAAAAAGGAGCAACAGAATTATACCATCTAGTTGATGAGAATATGTTTGTAGCGTCAAATGTTTCTTTAAATTCCCAAATTGTTCCTGTAGTAGGAGGAACAGCACAATCAATATTTGCTAATATTACTCCACCATCTGTTGCAAATTGAGAACCTGCATTAAGATAGGGTACATTGTAAACATATAAGT
>JBAXKR010000160.1:0-1773 GCA_037135235.1 bacterium
TTTAACAACAATTTAAGGTGTTTTATTTAAAATATTGTTTTGTGGAGAATAAGGCACTCCCTCAATGTTTGTATATGTAGTTGGAACTGTGCCAACGATAATAGTTTCCGCAACAGGTATTGTTGTAAAAACTTCTGCTGTTTTTCTTCCAGCAGGCAATATTGCTGTTATTGTTGCCCTTGCTTCGAGAACAATTTCGTGTTTTGTTTGGTTTATGCCTGCACTTATGAATGAATTTTTAAAATTCATTTCAATTATACCGACGATTACTAATTGAATTGGAATTTTAGGTCCTCTACCCGTTAAAAGATAATTATTTGATAAATTGAGGTCATGAAGGTTTGTAAGATTTCAAAGTGCAGTAGGAAGCGTATAAAGTTGATTTCCCTGTAATCCTAGAAGAGTAAGACTAGTAAGTGTCCAGAGTTCAGAAGGCAAAGAACTCAGTAAATTATTTCATAAAAATAGAGTATGTAGATGGGTGAGGTTTGCAATATCTGCTGGGAGAGTTGTAATTTGATTAGCTCATAAATGAAGGGTAGTAAGACCAGTAAGTGTATAGAGTTCAGCAGGTAAAGAACTAAGTTGATTATCATATAAATAGAGGTCATGAAGGTTTGTAAGGTTTCCAATATTTGATGGCAATAGAGTGATTTGAAGACTATGCAATCATAAATATTTAATATTAGTAAGTGTCCAGAGTTCAGCAGGAAGTATTCATGAAAGAGGATTTGCTCATAGATTAAATGTGTCTAGATGAGTGAGATTTCAAAGTGCAGATGGTATACTAGTAAACTGGTTTCCCTGTAATATCAAAGAAGTAAGACCAGTAAGTGTCCAGAGTTCAGCAGCTAAAGAACTCAGTTGGTTATATGAAAGATCTAAAATTTGAAGATTGGTAAGATTTCAAAGCGCAGCTGGTATACTAGTAAACTGATTACCTCAAACATACAAAGCAGTAAGCCCAGTAAGATTCCAAAGTTCTACAGGTAAAGAACTAAGTTGATTATTTCACAAATGAAGGGTAGTTAGCTGACTAAGATTTCCAATTTCCACAGGCACACTATCTAGAAATATACTGCTCAAGTCTAAGTAACTAAGTCCAGTAAGACTCCAAACTTCTGGAACTGTATGTAGATATGAGTTCGTTCAAAGTCATAAAAAAACCAAAGAAGATAAATTTCCTATTGAGCTAGGAAGTGTTCCTGAAAGATTATTGTTGCTCAAATTTATCTCTGATACATGTCATCCGGTACAAGTAATTATTCAATACCAGTTAGCACAAATATTTGAAGTATCTCATCGATGAGTATTGTATGTCCAGTTATCTCCATTGGTAGAATTATATATATCAAGCAATGCAACACATTCACTTTCAGAAATTTCTGTTACTCAAGCACAACTGGTACTAGGATCAGAAAAATATGCATTAGTATTTCATTTATATACATTTACTAGTGACAAAATACCTGCAATAAGAAAAGCTCATACCATGTATTTGATAGCATGCTTATTAAAATGTGAAACTACATGAGAATGATTTTTCTTTGTTTTTTTGTTACTTTTCATAATCTATTTCAAAAGAATAAATAATCAAAAATTAATCTACAAACTATTATACCCAGAAAGCAAAAAAAAAGCAAATTTTCTGAGACTTTTTACATCCAAAAAAGTCCCCCGAATATTTGACAGAAAAGTCTTTTATCAGTATACTAGTACTGTATTTTATTTTTATCAAGAGGTTATAGATATGAGAAGTGAATATAAGCTGCA
>JBAXKR010000161.1:0-1767 GCA_037135235.1 bacterium
TTAGTAGTCTATCTCCATGTATCTTCTTAATACTCATCTTTATGTAGTTTACACAAATATAAACCTAATTTGTTAATTAACCAAATTAATTAATACTTATTTTTAATCTTTATTTCTTAACACTAGCTTTGAAGGATTGCAGTCTCGTTTAAAAATAGTTAGCCTTCCTAAAAGTATCTCTACTCTAAGAAGGACTAATTACTTTGAAGTTATATTGTCTTCGTAAATACATCTATCAACATAAAGGTGTAGATGCTTGGAGTCTAGTTATAAGTGCTTTACCACCCATTATATCTTACCGCTTTCTCCTTTGTCATACGGTTGTGTTTTGTATAAATTCCCACAGTAACACACTCTATTTTTTATTGCTGTTGGCTAAGACTTCTATTCCCGACCAATAAAAAACCCAGAAACCAAAGGAATCTGGGTGTACCGTAGGAGGTAGAATTATACCGAAGTATAAATATTTTTGATGTTTTAATGTTATACTCCTACAGTATATCAGAATCCTTATTTGGCTTCTGATGTAAAAGTATAACAAATATTTGAAAGCACCAAATTTTTAAAGAAAAATTTGTGAGGGTAGTACAATTCGAATGTACTCAGCATTAAAGCAACTGTTTTACAGACAGTCCTAGCTCTCCAGCTCTAGCGTACCCCCATTTTAGAAGAGAGGATGGGTATTGATCCCACTCCAGTGTTACCTGACCTTAGTTTAGCAAACTAGTACCTTACCATTCAGTCACCTCTCTATTATACGAAAGGAGAGGGAGTTCAACCCATCACAACCTTTTACAGTCCTAGTCGTTTTCAAGACGATGTACCTCTGTCAACTGGGTCCTTCCATTTGTACTTCTGATAGGGATCAAACCTACACGTCCACTACTGGACAAGGGATTTTAAGTCCCTCGCGCCTACCAATTCCGCCACAAGAGCGTTAAAATACGAAACCCCAACTATTGCTAGTTGGGGTCAATCTAAGAATACTTTTCTTAGGGGTGTTACCTTAATAGCATACTATTCCCAACTAGAGACAAGCTCCAGAGACTTAACGAATAATATGTATCTATTTTTTTCATTGTTTTTCTTGGTTATTTACAACCACCTTTTTTCTTACCTTTTGCCATGATAGTGCTATTTAATATAGTTATATGTAAATATACGGAATATATTTCATTCCATCAAATTTATTTTTACGTTATTATATCATCGTCTAAATTAGACTCTTTTCCTCTAGTTGGAGGCTTATCTTTTATTGTGTCTGTTTTTACAGTTATAGTCATTATAGCATTACCTGTAACTTCTGTTAGTATTTTTCTAAATTCATTTATTGGAATTGTTACACAATACACTTTACCAAGCTTATCGTTTATCATAGTATTAATACTATCGTAATTATAATAGGGACCAATATCCATTGCATCTATAATAAGCTTCCCATATGTATGCACCATCTTCTCACTAAGACTTTCCCCATGAATTAACTCTTCTACTTTTTTAGTTGATTTATCTTCTTCTGACCATCTCACTGGTAATTCTAACCACATTATTTTATAAGTTTATATGTTAAAAAAGCTGTTATTGCAGATATTGCTATTCTTTCCCCCCATTTTTGTTTTACTTTAGGTACATAAAAGACTGAGTTGATATTCTTAATTTTAATTAAGGGGTTGGTATGTAATACCTGCACCTCTATATTTTTCTTTGTCCAGAACTTAACTTTCCCAAGAGAGTTTCTTTTAAAGAGTCCACCACTATGATTTACAA
>JBAXKR010000162.1:0-1739 GCA_037135235.1 bacterium
GTACTAGATATATCAGGAAATAACTTCTCTCAAACTGAACTTAAATACATAACTAGTGAACTTCCAAGTGGAGTTAAGATTATTAGGTAATTTATTGATTAACTGTTTTAACTAAATGTCTCCCTATCGTTTTCCTAGCTACTAGGATTTTAATTCCTTCACAAATTATGAAGAAAGCTATTACTATTAGAGAAATATATGCAAATTGATTTAGATTCACATTTAATATATCTGCAATTGGAAATCCAAATATTGCAATCAAAAGTGTAATTAGTATACATGTAGATACTAGAATTAATAGTGTCTTTGAAGGCTTGTCTTTGTTAATAAAGAATCTACTTGTTCTAAGGGAAAAGATAATTAATACTTCACTTAAAGTTGTAAAGATAAACCACATAGATTGGATAGTTATTGTATTTGATTCTTTAAGAAATGCAAAGAATACAAAATCACTAATTGAAGAAATAACTGCAAGTATGATGGAGTATTTAATTGTATTTTTAAGATCATGGTGTTTAGGTTT
Organism: bacterium; assembly: GCA_037135235.1. Lineage (GTDB taxonomy): Bacteria > Patescibacteriota > Dojkabacteria > JBAXKR01 > JBAXKR01. Next base: position 524 of record JBAXKR010000162.1, read on the forward strand.
TCTAGTATCAAGTGAACTTACGTGATCAAATGCAAAAGATAATGATGCAATATCAATAATTAGGTTATTTACAAGTATGTGTATTGGTAGAAGTGGAAAGAAAGGAAGTAGCAAAGATAATATTCCAATAGAGAAAAAGTTCCCAAAGTTCCCAACTAGAGTATATCTAATATATTTATCAATATTTTCAAAAGTTTTTCTTCCTTCAATAATTCCATCAACAATTGCTCCTATACTCTTTTCAAGTAGAATCATGTCTGCAATTGATTTCGCAATATCAGAAGCATTATTCACAACAATCCCAACATTGGCAAGTTTAAGTGCTGGTGTATCATTAATTCCATCTCCAAGGTAACCAACAAAGTGATTCTTTTCTAAAGCCTCAATAATTTTATACTTCTCTGTTGGGTTTGCTCTTGCAAATATACTATATCTTTCAACCTCTTCTACTAACAATTCAAAATTATCAAAATGTAATAATGAAGCTTCAATAACCTTAGTTTCATCTTCTATTATTCCAATTTTTTTACCTATATAGCTTGAAGTGATTGCTGAATCACCTGTAATAATTTTAATTTTTAAATTATGTCTTTTAATTTTTATAACTACTTCTTCAATTCCATCTTTTATCTCATCTTCAAGTACAAATGTTCCAAGATATGAATAAGTTTCTTTTCCATTTTCTTTATATGCAATACTAATAGCTCTTAGACCTTCTTCTAAGTATTTATTTATCTTTATTGTATGAGGTTTACAAAGATCAGATTTAGTTAAGTCAAATATGACTTCAGGTGCTCCTTTAATCACTGTAAACTCTTTATATTCTCTAGATGATGTCTTTGTATTAGGATCAAATGCAAAGTCCTTATACTCTCCTATTTCTTTACTAACTTCAGATGTTTTACTATCTATATTTAAATACTTCCCAATACTTATATCAAATGGATCTATACTATTTACTACACTTCCATTTGCATACTTAAATAACTTTTCTTTATCCTCTGTAATACTTTGTTTAACAATCATTTGGTTTTTAGTTAGTGTTCCTGTTTTATCCGTACATATGATGTCAATATTGCCAAGATCTTCAATTGATGTTGGTCTTTTAACAATAACTGACTTTTTACTCATTTTGTTTGCAGCTTGAGATAGAGTTAATGAAGTAATTAGAGGAAGAGATTCTGGAACTATTGTTATTGATATAGCTACTACAAAT
>JBAXKR010000163.1:0-1693 GCA_037135235.1 bacterium
ATACTCAAGAGTACGATTGATTGCATCAGGACTAACTGTATAATCAATATTAAATGTTACTGGACCTGGCATATTAGAAAGATATTAGTACTTGGTTAATAAAGGGACAACTAGGAATGTAAGGATTATAAAATGTAAACTCAAGCTGATCTCCATTATTTAAAGTAATGTTATCTGCTTTAATTGCAAAAGTAGGTATACTATTTAATGTATTTTGATATACTAGAGGATCATATGTAAAGCTTTGAGTTATGTTTTCAATAGATATTAGTTTAATAGTTGGACTAAACATTGTGAATTCAATAATATCATTTGGTGATATATTTATAGTTCCTCCACCCACAATAGAAGCCCATGATGAAGAACTTGTTATTTTCCACTGTCCTGTTGTAGATGCTATTGCAGTAGAGCTCCATACATTTTCATTTGTTATAGTAGGTAATAAATTATAATCTATAGTTGCAGTAATAAAATTATGGATACTTCCTGTAAAAGTATTTAATCCATCAATTACTTTCATCCATGATTCATCAAATCCAGAACTATCATGAATATCAATATAATAACTATCTCCATAAGGAACTATTGATCCTATATATTCAAATGCACTATACAAAGTAAGTACTGTTGTATTTATATTTACTGTACGATTAGGTACATCAAAAGCAAGCAATACTCCAACATTATCATATAATAGTATTTCATTTCTTGTTGGATGATAAACAATTTTAGTAAATCCAGTTTCTGGTAAAGCATATCCTAAAGCAATTATATCTAGTGTAGATTGTAAAATTAATGTTGTAGCGTTATAAATATTTATTATAGGAACTCCTCCTAGAGTTCCTCTTCCTAATATCCAATATTCATTAGTGGAAGGAATATAAAGTTGAGGTAAAGTATCTGTATTATATAGACCTAATGCAGGAGGATTTCCTGTTACTGTAAAAGTTGGTGTATTAGTTTGAGTTGTAATATTACTATTACTAAAAAACGCACTTCCAAATACATTAGTGAAGGCAGGATAATGTGGACCAAATACAGCAATGCTTCCATTACCAGAAGTAACTAATTTTTGAGTGTAGTATAATCCATTTGTTGCTCCATCTCCTATCAATTTTAATGCTGTTATATAAGGTGTTCCTGAAGTCACTGTTCCTGAATAACCTGTAAAATTAGAAGCTTTAATCATATGTAAAGCGTCTGCTTGATAAGGTTGTATAATTATAGAGTCATAATAACTATCATAAATTATATTTACAATTCCTACATTCATACCACCATTAGGTGCTTGCCAAAAATTTCTTGCAGAAGCAACTAAACTACCATCAGATTGTATATTCCAAATTCTAATAAGTCTATTTTTAGCATATGCTGAATTACCTGCAGTTAACCCCCAAATTTGAGCTACACCTATTTCTACATAGTTAGTAGATTTATAAAAAGAATTATTTACAGAAGGTTTCCAATAAATATTTCCAAATGTATCTGTCAAAATAGAAGTTCCTATTACATAATTATGGTTTACATTAGTACGACAAAAACCTTCCCCATAGTCATTTGAATTCCAGAAATTGCTTGGACCTGAATAAGAAGAATTATCTGCTCCAGTTATAACTTGAATAACACTATTTGTTGTAATATTATAAACAAAAATATTTGTTATTTCATAGGGAGTAACTAAAATACCATTATT
>JBAXKR010000164.1:0-1641 GCA_037135235.1 bacterium
GTCAAAATGATTTATCAAGTGATTCGACATTACAAAAGGGAGATATTATTGGTAAATATGGAATAGAAAAAAGCTATGATTCAATATTAAGAGGTAAAAATGGACAAGTATCAATAAATAATATTGACAAGTCAGAGCAAACTATAGCTTCAGTAAGTGGAAATGATCTTTATTTGTCAATCGATATGAATTTACAACAAAAACTGTTTAATTCAATGAAAACTAAACTTGCAAAATCAAATTTGGAGTCAGGTGGAGCGACAATAATGGATACAAATACTGGTGAAATATTGGCGCTTGTGAGTTTTCCTAGTTTTGATCCAAATATATTTACAAAGTTTTTAAAACAATCTGATTATTCTAAATTATTATCTAATCCTAATCTTCCTCTAATCAACAAAGTTGTATCATATCCAGTATCACCAGGATCTACCTTCAAGGTGGTAGTTGCAACTAGTGCAATTGAAGAAGGAACTATTAATAAAGATACAATATTTGATTCTACTGGATGTATAAGTATTGATGGAATTAATAAGTTTTGTGAAGCAGGTAAAGGTCCCCTTGGGAGATTAAACTTAGAAATGGGTTTAGCAAAATCCAGTAATATATATTTTTGTAATGTAATGCTTAAACTTGGAATTGATAAATTAAATAAATATGCGAGCATTATGAATTTATCTAGGAAAACTGATATTGATATTCCAGGTGAGGTATCTGGAACAATTGCTTCAAAAGAAATTAAAAGAAAAGTAGATAAAACAGATTGGTATGAAGGTGATTCTTGTAATACTGCAATTGGCCAAGGGCTAACAAGGCTTACAGGGATTCAGTTAGTAAATGTTGCATCTTTAGTAGCAAATGAGGGTGCAAATTATGTCCCACATTTAGCTATGTTATCTAAAGATTCTAATAATAAAACATCTTGGGAGTATAAAATTAGTAACTATATTAAAACTCCGTTTAGTCCAGATACATTTAAGGATATTAAAAAAGGAATGCTTGCTGTTGTAAACAAAGGTGGAACTGGATACACACTAAAAGGAATGCCAGAGAATTTTGCCATTAAAACAGGCTCTGCAGAAGTTATCTCAAAAAGTGGAAATAAAAGTGCAAACTCTTTTTCAATTGGGTTTTGGCCATATGATGATCCTAAATACGCATTCTCCATATTCTTAGAGGATGGATCATGGGGATACAATAGTGTTGAGGTTCTAAAAAACACCTTTTCAAAGTAGAAAATAATTCATATACATAATTTTATGTCAAAGAATCTATTAGACTTGCTTTCCCTTAGTCTTTTTCCAAAGTTCAAATTAGGATTAGTTCATAATTTATTAGAAGAAACTAATAATGATGTAAAGAAGCTATGTGATTCTATTAGTAATAAATATGAATCCAAAGAGATTGTATCTACAAAAATAATTGCTGAAGCAATAATTGAAAAGACTAAACTTCTGGGAATTCATGCAATTGACTATATGGATCCGTATTACCCAAAACTTTTAAAAAATATTCCAACCCCACCATTAGTAATATATGCCAAAGGAAATGTTGAGTTATTAAAATTACAAAATAAAACAATATCAATAGTGGGAACAAGACAACCCGATAAATATGGTGTTGATAATACAAAATATTTTT
>JBAXKR010000165.1:0-1571 GCA_037135235.1 bacterium
GTACAATAGAATGCATCAATACCAACACCAACATTAGCACTAATTATTCCAGTTCCTCCTATAAGAAATGCATCACCAGCTAATCTAATTTTTTCTGTAGCAAATACCATTTTAGCTCCATATGTTGTTAAAGCTGCAAGAGCTGCTTTAAATGGAAATAATATACTGCATAAAGTATAATTTTGATAATCATTTGGAAAATTTGTAGCAACTGGTGCACTACCATTAGCAGCAACCCAAGCAACAGCAGTAGCAACTGCACCACATGTATTATCTGTTAAAGATTGAGCTTCGCTTTTACCTCTTCTCCATATTCTACCTACTTCACCAGCCCTTGATATTCCTATGTGAGGCATATTAATCATAAATAATCCACCTGGTGTGGTTGTTATAACATGTGACCCCCAAGCTTGTATACCTAATATACCAGTGTGAGGATAACCAGCTAAACCACCAGACATAAACGCACCTAAGAATTGATTTTGAGATGCAGGTGTTTGACCAATGTTTGAGATGTCTGAGTAAATAGGACCATCAACATCATCAGAACAAATTGAATTTGACAATACAATATTGTCAGGAGTATATCCTTTAGATTGAATAAACTCTTTAGCATATTCTCCAAATCTTTGAGCTGAAACTGCAGTTGGATAAGTAATTTCTACAGTAGCATTATAATCTGAAGGATTAGCTACATATGCATTTGTTTCTGCTATTACATGAAACCAATTGCCTAGAGCAGGTTTTTTGTATGATGATACTAAACTGCCAGGGACAAGTTCTAAATTTCTTTCAGAACTTTTTTGTGCATAAGATCTCAATGGACCTGTTTTGTAAATTGTAGGAGGTTGTGACATAGTTTTATTTGTTTTTAGCTGTTTTAGCAGCTTGTTTAAATTGTTTAGATGTAGGAGCACCTTTGCTTCCTACTTTTCTCATTTTTTCTTCACTGCCTGCAGCTATTCTAGCTCTCTTTGCATGGATGTTTGCGTAAAGTCCTGGTTTTGCCATAGTTATAATGTTTGTTTTCTCATTCCTAAGAATGGTAAATTTATAAGTTTACTTGTTTGTTTTGTTATCCAATTACCTCCACCTGGATGACCTGAAGGATTTATTATAGTAAATGCATTAAAGTTATCAATTTCTGTACTGGTCCAATATGATTGGGTTGGATCTAATAATGCTTCATATTCAGGAACTTGTTGTATTTGAACTAATACTTCATCAGATGCTGGTACATACCAATCATTATATCCATAGATATAATTACCAGATATACCAAGATAAGTAGTTATACTGTTACATGCTTGTGCAATCATTACTTGTGTATTAGCATATCCATTTTGACCATCACCTGCACCTATAAGTATTCCATCACATCCCCAAACATCAATGCCAATATATGGACTACCTCCATCATTATATCCTGTAAGACCTTCTGTGCCAAGATTTTCAAGTAAGATACCTCCACCAAATAGTTGACCTCTAACTAAGCTATCATTACTAATAATTCTAGCAGTAAGTCCATTACCTAGATTAGTAACTCCACCATTAGGTGAACAATTTCCATC
>JBAXKR010000166.1:0-1570 GCA_037135235.1 bacterium
ATATTAATTTTACTAACACAAGTGGCGGGAATACTTCAGATTGGGTATATGATAGAACCTCAAATATCTATAGAAAAGTAATTGGAAGTCAAGATGATATAGATAGGAACAATTCAGAAACTGTTAAAGTAAAGAATTTAATAATTGAAATTGTTACTATAAAATCAGACTATGGTGCTAATGGAAGAGTTACTATGAATTTGATAGGTCAAGGTAAAGCAATATTTATGCAAGATGGTAAAGTTACAGAAGGAATATGGCAAAAAGATACTAAAACTTCTAGAACAAAATATTATAAATCTGATGGAAGTGAGTTAGAATTAAATAGAGGTAAGATTTGGGTAGCTGTAATTGGAAAAGATTCAAAATACCAAGTACAATAATTCTTTAAATGAATATATATTAATGGCAACACTAAGTGATACTACAAAAGGTACGAGAAGATTCTTAATTGGGTTTGGTGTTTTTGTTGTTCTTGCAATAATTATTAACACCTGCGGCCGCTTTATATCCTTAAGTAATATTACAGCTCCATTACTTCCAAGTATTAGTGACAATCTGTTTGGGGATCTTCCGTTAATAAATATACCATCTCTTTCTTTAGATCAAAATTCAACTCCTGTATTTAGTTTAGAAACACAAACAGGTAAACTACCTGTTGACCTTCCTAAAATAGCATATGTATATAAATATAAGGAGCCAAGACAAACATTAACTTCAAGAGATGAAGCAATTACTCAAGCTAGTGCACTTGGATTTACTAGTGATCCGGTTGAATTAAATTCCACAGAGTTAAGGTGGTTATCAGCAAGCAATAAATCATTAGTTTTAGATAAAATATCAAAATCAGTTCTTTTGGAAACTGATTTTACAAAGCAAAATGATGCTAAGACAATAAAACCATTTTCTAGTTATCAAGCAAATTATGAATCGATAGTAAAATCATATGGATTATCAAACGGTGCATTTAATTCTAACTATACTAATGCTAAAACAAGTTCTAACTATTTAATATATGATGAAAATTACAAACTAAGAAAATCAAAATCTCCAGATACTACAGAAGTAGTAGTCGTAAATGTATATAAAAGATTTCAATTAGATCCTAGTGTAAGTGTATTAATCCCAAATAGTACTGATCAAGTTGATCCAGAAAAATTGACTGAAGTTCTTGGAATGAATCCAAAACTTTCTGATACAAGAGCAGTTATGGGAATAGATAAAAATTCAATCTATTATTTATCTAGCAAGAATTGGTATGTAGAGCCATTAAATAGAGGAAAATACAATACTATATCAGTAAGCGAATCTTGGAATACTGTTCAATCAGGTAAAGGTAGTCTTGTTTACCTTAAGAAACTTGATAACGACTATTTAGCAAAAGTAACTATAAATTATGATGTAAAAAATAATGAAGTAAACAAAGGAAGTTTTTTTATCAGATCAAGCAATTATGATGTTACTGAGGCGGTAAAAATGCAAAATAGTTTATCCACATTGCGTGCAATATACATAGAAAAAATGATTGGAATGAAATTAGATGACTCTAGTTTGTTACAACCTATTAAAG
>JBAXKR010000167.1:0-1562 GCA_037135235.1 bacterium
GTTAATGGACATGCGAAAAGATATCAGAAACTTTTCTGAGGTATTTAATACTGGAGAGTCTCCATTTGACACACACAAAACAAAGCTCATTGGAGAAATAACTGGCCTTTTTAAAGAACGCCTTGGCATAATAAAAATACCAGATAGCTTTACAAATGAGCATATGCGCTCATTTACAAATGTATCTACATATTTGTCAAATCTTACTGGAAGAACTCCAGAGAAAGAAATGATTCTTGGATATTACTTATCTATCATGATTAACAACAGATGGGATGAATTTAGAAGAGGTGTAGAAGTTAATCCAGATGAACTATTAGTGCCAGAAAAAAGTGAATATATAAAAAGATTTCTTCAAGAAAGGCAAAGGCTTAATCCTCTAACTGCTGAAAACCTTGGATTACAACCAGAAGAAATGCCTGAATTGTTGAAATTAATGCAACAAGAAACTTCTAATGTTGTAATAGGAAATATCGAAACAATTGATGTTAAGTTGACAAATATTATTCTTAATCTAAGAGGACTTGAGGATTTAGATCTATACACAGATCCTCTAGACAAGCAAAGAATGGGATTATTGTTAGATTATGGCAATAAAAAAATAGGTTCAGTTGTAGCAAAAATGTATCAATCATTGACAAATTCCACGAAGGTTACCCAATTTACTGATGAAGAAAATAAAATACAGGGTCGCATTAATCAGATCATGCAAGAAAGAAGTATGACTTTAACTCAACAATCTCTTAAAGAGCATTTTCAAGATGGGATACGGCCTCTTTCTACAGTTGTTAACCTAATGAGCTTTATAGAAGAAACAAAAGCTGAACCAGAAATTGCTTCACTTAAAGGATTGTTGGAGCCCTCACCTAAAGTAATTGAAATATTTAAGAGGCTCGGTGAAGACTTCAAACCAACGTCTGGTGCCTTGGCATTGTCGCAAGATCTAAGCTATCTAGACAACTTAGTTGTTAAGAGAGAAGATGAGATTAGACCAGAGGAAAGGGCTATCCTGGTAGGATATACTTCTCAGATTCGTGAGCAGGTTGTCAAATTAGAGGGTATTTATGGCCAAATTAAAAATAAAGTTGGCGGACTGAGACAAAGTAATACAACATCAACTAATCCCTTACTCAAAGAAAAACTTGATCAAATTGATAGCATCATTAATGCTCAAGTAACTCAGCAGGTAATTTCTAGTACTGCCACAGATAATCTAAATACTATTATCGAAAATATTCGAGAATGTTTATCGTGTACAAAAGAAGGTTGTAATAACGATACTGATCTTACCTTTGGTGACTTGAATAAATTCTATTTATATAGTCAATCAGAAACACAAAAGCAAGGAAGTATCTCTGACGAATTAGTATTTGTTGAACCTATTATACGGACCGATGGGTCACAGGGAATGGCCTTTGTACTAGATAGAATTTATGGCACTAATACACCTACCATACTAGAAAATCAGATAGATGCAGTTTTGAAAAAGCAAAGAGCTATAAAACAGCGATTCCCCAGTGTAAAACTTTCAGTGTTTATTTCTGATGCAGCAATACAAACGG
>JBAXKR010000168.1:0-1546 GCA_037135235.1 bacterium
CTATCACTCTTAAGCCGAGCACACCTGCAATACTACCCATGAACATATAAAATGGTCTCACAGCAACTGAAAGACCGTAGCCAATAAAAATAAATATTCTGCGTTTGTGAATTTTGTCCGATAAATTTCCTGAATAAATTTTAAGGAAATTTGCAGCCCCATCAGCTATACCTTCAACCAATCCAAGAGACGCCGCTCCTGATTTTAATACTGAAGTAAAAAAGGCGGGAAAAGCAGCGAGAATCATTTCATTCGAAAAATCATTAAAAAAACTTGTAAGACCAAGTGTGAAAATATTACGATTCAAACCAAATATTCTACGGTTGGGATTATGATTATTATTTTCATTCATGCAATGAATTATAACATAGGGATTTACAGTGGATCTCCAAATTTACCAATAACATTTAATACCCTAGATCTATCAAAAGTGTTTACAACACCATCACCATTTATATCAGCCACAGAATTTGTGGTGCCAAGATTACTAATTACAATATTAAAATCACCATCATCTACCAAATTTGATCCATCGAGATCCCCACCCAGTAACAGATTAGTTCCTGTAAAATCAAGAGTTGCTTGATTGTTCGAAAGTGTAAAAGGTAATCGACGACGTAAACTCCAATCTGTTTTTGCACTTAAATAATTTGCATCTAGAGGTACGTCGGTGAGGGTAAAACTAAAAAGACTACCTGATAGATTGGTAAGAGGTATAGTCCAGCTTTTTACTGATACCCCATTAAATGTTGCTGTAAAGGTTATGCTGCGGGTATGTAATGGATTAGTTCCTGTACCTATAAAGCCTTGGAGCTCAATGGTGCCAGTAATAGTTCCAAGTATCACAGAACCACCACCACTACTACCCCCTCCACTGTATATATTAGTAGGAGTTAGAACACCACCACTAGCCACAACAGCCTCTGTGGGGTAAATGGTATCAGAGTTATTTAATGGAGTACTGAGTTTAGTAAACAATACAGCCTTACTACCTTCACTGTCTCCATAATTATAGTAACAATATGGATTATCATCTAGAGCCTTTGGTATTTGAGGGAGTATTTTACCATCTACTAATTCCTTCATACTTTTGTTATATGCTTGATCACTAGCATTGTCTGTCCCATCTCCACAGGCAGGAGTATCTCCACCTCCTCCAGGATTATATGCTCCATCAACATTATAGTTTCCAGGTACTGCTCCTGTATTTGAACTAAATAGCTGTATTCCTTGGTTTACAGAACGTACAGTAGCTATTTTGCTGGCATTAATAGCCTTTTGTCTTGAAGTATTTAGATATGCAAGTACTATACTGGAAAGTACAGCAATTATAGATATAACAACTAAAATCTCAATTAATGTAAATCCTTTTTTCATAGATTGTTTTAACTACTCAAATAAGAGTGTACCATATTAATAAAGAAATTAAGCGCAGAACCAGTTTGGTTCACGCGCTTTGAATTTTAATGCACAATCTGTACCATAAAGACCAGACCTAAACGGCATGAAGAAATTTTTCATCTAGAGAGTCAACATACACCTCCAT